>JAOAPP010000215.1 GCA_025462985.1 Bryobacterales bacterium
CCCCCAAAAAAGCTCGGTCACGTCAGCGAAAATGATGTTTCCATGAAGATCTTCACTGAGCGCTCCTGTCATATGCGCTTGTACCGAAGCGTTGCCGTTAAATGCCATTCGCCTCGGGAGAGCATCCTTGAAATAGAGCATCCTTAGGTTTTCATCGATCCGCAGTGTCCAAATGACACCTTGGCCCATCAAATCTTGAACGTCACTAAGAAAGAATTGTTTGCCATGCCTGGGTCGGACCTCCACGATTTCCCCTGTCGTTTTGTACAGCTGAGCCATGGGTGTCGACCTTTCAAATTGGGTGGTTTAACAATAGCAGCATTTGAGATTGAACGGCAATTTCTGTGCGGGTTACATCCGCAAGGCAGTGCGATCGCCTCGTGGAATCTCAATCCGCAGGGAAGCGTGCCCAGAGGTTAGCTGGTGTCTAAGTCGGACGTTCCCTACTTCGCCAGTCTGCCGTGCTCCAGGCATAGGGCGACCAGATCCGAGACATTTGCTTCACCCACGCACATGACCGTATCTGCGCCGCCCCAATAGATCTTCACGGTTCCATCAGGCTCCGGAACGGCTCCACAGGTGAACACCACGTTGTGGACATATCCAGTGATTTCCCACGGGTCCTCAGGTTGCAAGATCCACGAGTCGCCTACACCGATAACCTGTGCCGGGTTCTGCAGGTCATGAAGAGCAACCCCCAAACGATAGACCGATCCATCCATCGTTCGGAAAACTCCGTGATAGATGGAAAGCCATCCCTGATCGGTTTTGATCGGCGGCGCGCCGGGACCGATCTTCATTTCATCCCAGTGATATGGTTCCGGCCTCATGATGAGCCGTGATTCACCCCAAAAACGTAGATCTGGAGAATAGGAAATCCAGATGGACCACGGGGCGATTTCCGAATGGGGACGGTCAAGGCGGGCGTAGAGTCCATCGAACTTCTCGGGAAAGATCACCACATTCCGATGATCCGCCTGAGTAATGAGGGAGACCCGTTCCACCTGACTGAAGTCATTCGTCTTGGCCAGGGCGATCCGCACTCCGTTTCGCGAGTAGGCGCTGTAGGTGATGATGTACTTCCCTTCCAACTGGGTCACGCGTGGATCCTCCACGCCGAACTCTTCATAGTCGGCAAAAGGCCGGTCACGGGCGGGAATCAGAAAGGGCTCTGGATCGGCGGAGAAGTGGAACCCGTCGGAGCTGCGGGCCAAACCGATGATGGACCGGCCCGTGCGGAGATGAGAGCGGAAAAGCATGATGTATTCGTCATGATGCTTTACCACCGCCGCGTTGTGAACGGTTTCCACTGGGTAGGGGATCTCGGCCTTGGTGAGGATGGGGTTATGGCGGTATCGTCTGACAATGTCCGGTCTCATCGTCTTTTCGCTTCCAGGTCAAAGATCGTCGCGTAAACCCGCTCGTACGCCTCCACCATGGTCTCGACAGAAAAGTACTGCTGGACCCGTTGGTGGCAAGAGCGCCGATCCATTTCAGAAAGGTGTTCCAGCGCCCGCACGGCCTCTTTGACGTCGTTGACCAGAAAACCCGTCCGGCCGTGTTCGATGACCTCGCGACAGGAACCGAGATCCATGGCGATTGCGGGAACGCCCGCGCAATTCGCTTCGGCGAGAACTAGCCCGAAGCGCTCCGGAATAGTGTTCATATGCAGGAGAGCGGAGGCGCGCGCGAACAGCGCATTCTTTTCGGCTACACCGACCGGACCAACGTAGGAGATCCTGCAGCCATCGATGTGCGGCTTGACCTGAGTTTCAAAATAGGACGTGTCCTGGATGATTCCAGCAATGACAAGCGGCCTGCCACTCAAACGAGCGACTTCGATCGCAAGATGAACGCCTTTGTCCGGATGAATGCGGCCGAGAAAAACCAGGTTATCCCCAGCAGTTGGCTGAAGCGGATACAACGAGGTGTCAATGCCGTTATAGACCGTCGCCAGATAATTCAGCCCGGCGGAACGATCGGAGTCGCTGACAGATACAAAATATCCATCACGGTACTTCTCGTAAACGGGCATTATCTGCGGCGATGAGAATCCATGGACGGTCGTCAGGACGGGCGTTCTGACCAACCGGCTGAAGGCCAGCGCCATAAAATCGTAGTGGCTGTGGATGAGATCGAACTCAGCGGCATGTTCGAAGACTTCCGAGAGATGAAGGTATTCCGCCACCTTGGGATCAACAGAGCGGTCCTCTTCGTATCCCTTGTCCACCACGGCATGCAGATGCGCCGCCGTTACTGAGTTCGCCGTAGCGAAGAGCGTTACATCCCAGCCGCGAGCGACGAGGCCCTCCGTGATGTTACTGGCCACGGTCTCCCAAGCGCCATATTGTTGAGGCGGGGTTCGCCACGCGACGGGCGACAGAACAGCCACTCTCTCCTTGCGCGCGTCCATGTGATTGGTGTCGTTCCTAGTTCATTGCCGACAACAGTTGGCTTAACGGTGCGGTTGCAAAACCCGTGGCGTGATCGGCAAGGGCATAAGGGATGATCAATTCGCCCTGGTGAACAATAGCGCCGCAAGTATAAACAACGTTTGGCACGTAACCTTCCCGTTCGTTTTCGTTTGGCGTCAGCAAAGGTTCGCGCAGACGGCCGATTACTTTTCTTGGATCGTCGCGGTCCAGAAGAAAAGCGCCAATGCAGTACTTGCGTAGCGGGCCAACACCATGGCTGAGAACCAGCCAGCCGGCCTCGGTCTCGATGGGTGACCCGCAGTTCCCAATTTGCACCAACTCCCAGGGGAAGGCAGGCTTCAACAGCATTGTGCGCTCATGCCAGAAATGGATGTCATCAGAGAACATGATGTAGATGTTCTCGTTGTCCTGACGAGAGAGCATGGCATACCGGCCATTGATCTTGCGGGGAAAAATAGCCATTCCTTTGTTCTCGGCAGCCGGGCCGTTCAGGGTGACGAACCGAAACAGAAGGAAATCGGAGGTCTCAATGAGCTCTGGCATAATCACCTTGCCATCGTAAGCAGTGAACGTCGCATAATAAACGTTTGTGCCGTCGTCATTTCTAAAGCAAACGAAGCGGGCGTCTTCAATACCGTTGCGTTGCGACGGCGTGGCGGGAAAGATGATTCGTTGCGACAATGATTGGTGGCGCTGGAATTGAACTTCGTGGTTCGATAAAGCCAACATCCGAATTCCCTGCGCAGTTTCCTCATCCCCACGTACATTGGCATTTAGAACGCGAGATTGCGCCAATTCCGTTTGAAGATTAATCAGGAGTTCTTCAAGCGTGAATAAGTCGCTCAGGTTATCCGTTACATTGCGCGCAAATTCGCCCATCAGGCGCAATTCGAGCAACTTTCTCGTAAACTGCATTTTTTCGTATTGCGGGTTCGGCGTTTGACGCGGCTCGGCAATGAGACCGCTGGCTTCGTCTATTTCGATCCGGTTGTCCGAATGTATTAGACCAGTACGAAACGTAATTGACGAGATGTGCCCTTCGCCCGTGGCGCGCAAACTGAGAACGAACCGGAGAGCGTTCGGCGGTACATTTGTCTGATCCGGGTGTGGAACGATGGACGGATTGAACAGCGCCGCAGATTCCAGCGAGTATTCGGCCATGAAGTAGGAGCCGATCAAAAGCTTGCGCTGGGAAGTAATATGCGCATCGGCAACCAGCAACTCACGAAGTTGTTCGAAGCGCTCCCCAAAGAGCTCGTTGATTCGTTCGTGCCGTTGTGAGAACTCGGCGGAGACTTCTTCAAGAAGAAGCCCGACGCGATCTTCCGGAAGCGACATAATCCGTGTGATGATCCTGGAAATCCGCTGGGAATCACCCGGAATGAAAGGCCGAAGAAGGACTCTCGACTGGTCGGGTTTCAAGATTGTGGTCGTACGTGTGACGTCGATCGACGTGGGCGCCTTTTGAGGAGTCGTGAGAAAAGTGCGGGACATTTATTTTTCGGAGGCTATGGGCTGCCTGAAGCTTGTGAGCATGTTTTGGGTGAGTTGCAATTCAGCGAGCGAAAGCAAGAACGCCAAAGTAGATTCGGCACCCTGGTTTCCGTTGGCCCGGTCGACGTGCAATCCATCGAGGCAGCCGCCCGTTTCAGGAGAGTAGAGTTCGAGACCCAGATCGTTCCAGCCGATGAACCAATCAAACGCACGTTGGGCCTCTTTGTACCACCATCGATCGGCTGTCGCCCGATACGCTGCCAAGCACGCCGAGACAGTCGACTGAGCCTCGACAGGCTGCTGGTCAAAGTTGGCGCGGGCGCCTCCGCGACGGTAGAAGCCGTTGGTGCCGATGGGTCGGAAATGGCCCTTCTCAGAAACCTGCAACTCCGTGAGCCAGCGCAGAGTCTGCAATCCCACTTCAAGCACGGCGGTTTGTCCAGTCGCGCTGCCAGTGAGAATTAAAGCGTGGGGAAGCTTCGCATTGTCGTAGGAGAGAGATTGCTCGAACCACTGCCAGCCAGGATGGGCGGTCTTAGCAAAAATCTCCATTAGACGCGAGGTCAGCATGTCTCGGGTCTGGCTGACCATGCTGTCGCCGCTCAATCGATGCAGATATTCATGAATACCGATCAGACCGAATGCCCATGCGCGGGGAGAAGTCAGTGTGGTCAACGTCGGTAGAGCTGAAGCGAACAACTGCCCGGCCATCATTTGAAAGCTTCGGAACGGAGATCGGCCAACCGCCATCCCCAAAGCCCAGAGAGCGCGGCCTTGAGAATCCTCCGACTGTTCTCCGTCCATCCAGCGTCGATCGAAACTCATGAAATTGTGAAAGCGCAATGTCTGCCGGTCGAACGCATGGTGAAGAAAGGCAGCGTACGTTGTACCGAGCGTTCTCACCTGTTCGGGATCTTCTCCGAGTTCACCAAGAAGCATGCTCAGGATGAACGCACGGGCATTGTCGTCCGTGCAATAACCTTCGAGAAAGTCGGGAACGCTGAATATGGCGTGCTGGAACATCCCAGTCGAGTCGGTCATGCGCAGCAGGTGATTCAGCTTCAGCTCCGGCAACTCGCGCGGCTTTTGGTCAAGTGTTTTTGTGGCGAGAGATTTTCGCGCCTGCGCGCCCGCTTCGAGGCGTGACAACTCAAAGGAGTGCATATACTGCTGCGCAACGTTGCTCCAGACCATCTCGCGCCCCAGCTTGTAAGCATTCTTGCGGATCGCGTGGCGACGTGTATCGTCCCGTAACAAGGCGATCACCTCGCGTGCGATGGCGCAGGCATCGCCAAACGGAACCAGGACGCCGCGATCTTCCGCCAACAGTTCCGCGGCATGCCAATAAGGAGTTGAAACCACGGCTTTCCCCGCGCCGAATGTGTACGCCAGCGTGCCCGAGGTAATCTGAGCCTCGTTGAGGTAAGGAGTGATATAGATATCTGCGGCCCCGATGAACTCCTTCAGGTTCTCCAGGTCTACAAAGCGGTTATAAAAGATGACATTCTTTTCAACGTTGTTCTTTTTCGCGAGCATTTCGAGGCTCAGACGATATGCTTCGCCGTGTTCGCGCAGCTCGTTTGAATGTGTTGCGCCAAGCACGATATAAACAACTTCCGGAAACTCCGAGACAATCTCGGGCAGCGCATTCAGAACGTTCTCGATACCTTTGTTGGGCGAAAGAAGCCCGAACGTGAGCAGTACAATCTTACCTTCCACTCCGAACTGGTCTTTGAAGTAGCTAGGGTCGACAAATCCGACGTCGGGAATTCCATGAGGGATCAGATCGAGCTTGGCCTCTGGCGCGCTATAGATCTCGCCGAGCATTTGCCGGCCACGCTCAGACATCACGACAAGCCGTGTGGAGAGCGAAATTAGTTCCTGCATCACGAGGCGCTGGTCCGTTCTCGGCTCGCGCAAAACTGTGTGCAAAGTTGTGACCACAGGCATCCTGAGTTCGCGCAGAAAGGCTAGGACATGACCGCCAGCGGTCCCGCCGAATATGCCGAACTCGTGCTGGAGACAGACGATATCGACGTTGCTGATATTGAGATAGTCGGCGGCGCGCAGGTACGACGAGAGATCCTGCTCGTCAATCTCAAAGCGGACGACTTCCGGATATTCGTAACCGGTTTTCAGATCATTGACTGAGACGGAGAGACACTGACTTTGGGGATAAGCGGCGGCCACAGCCGTGAGCAGATCCGACGTAAACGTGGCGATGCCGCATTTCCGTGGCAGATAATCGGCAACAAATGCGATTTTCCGTACTCTAGAATGCGGTTCTTTGAGGATCTTCTCTGTAGGGCCATGCGGCCGTAAATGCTCTAGCAAGCTCTT
>JAOAPP010000191.1 GCA_025462985.1 Bryobacterales bacterium
ATGTCATCAAAGTATCGCCTTGGCAATGCATCTGCAGCACTAGAGCGTCGAAATCACTCGTGGAAGTCGGGCGCGGTGGCGAAAACCTGAACGTCGGCATTCCTGCAGTCCATCTAAGCTGCGGAACCTGCGCTGCGTGGGCCGATAGCGCCATCGAACGACCGCTTTCGGCGACTTTGCAGTCAGGCCGCTTGTGGCCGACAGCACTCGTAGGGCATCTTGCCCTATAGCAGCCGCCCCCATCCGTACCAAAGAATCAGACTCCGATCAACGATCAAGGAGTCTGTCATGGAAATCATAGGCAAACGTGAAGCGTGGAACAAGGACAAGCTCGTCGGCCAGAAACCACCTCTGAAGCCGAAGGACATCTGGGCTATCCGAATTTATCTTCAGAACGCGCATGCAGTCCGCGATCTGGCCATGTTCAACTTGGCTATCGACAGCAAGCTTCGTGGCTGCGATCTCGTCGGGCTTCGAGTACGCGACGTCACGCATGGACCGCAGATACTCCCTCGGGCCATGGTGATTCAGAAAAAAACTCAGCGGCCGGTGCAGTTCGAGCTGACTGAGCCGACGAGAGCGGCAGTCGCTGTCTGGCTGGAGAAAGCTCAGCTTCGCGGTGACCAGTACCTCTTTCCGAGCAGGGTGGCGAGTTCGCCCCATGTTTCCACTCGCCAGTACGCAAGGATCGTGCATCATTGGGTTGCAGCCGCTGGGCTGGATTCATGCGCTTATGGAACGCACTCGATGCGGCGCACCAAAGCCACCCTGACCTACAAACGCACAAAGAACCTGAGGGCCGTTCAATTGTTGCTTGGTCATACGAAGTTGGAGAGCACTGTCCGGTATCTCGGAATCGAGGTCGACGACGCGCTAGAGATTTCCGAGCAAACGGAAATCTAACAGTCCTCCGGGCGGCTTCATCAATCAAGACGTGCGACCGCTTTCTGGCATCGGATCGAGCGCGTACTCCCGGCCAAGACCTGCCCTTCGCGCGCTCGCAATATGTTATCCGCGGAACTCGGGGTCTGACCGGTCTATGAGGGGATTTGCCCACTGGAAGAGACCCCAGCCCCATGCTGCTTCAAATGAAGTTCGATTGGGTTCGTGTTTCTGTGCGAAGTGAAACAATGAGCATGTTACGCGGTTCGTTTCGCATCAGAGGCCCGGCCGCTACTGCGAAAGGTGTCGGATTGTTGGCAAAGACGCCGCCGTCTATCAACGCCAGGTAACCTTTCGATCGAAACGTCTTCGACACTGAGATTCGTGCAGGAGGCAGGTATGTTGGAGCGGCAGTCGCGGCACGCGCAATATCGCGCATCAGAACGCCGCTTGCGTGGCCGTAACTCACGAAAAAGATCGAGACTGTTCCTCGATTTCGTAAGCGGGAACCTGCACGTTGGTGACCGCTTCAGCGAGCACAGTGTCACCAAACAACGTTGCCAAGACTTGCTCAATAGCTTGCGAAAGAATCGCAGTAGAACCAATCGCGGAACGTGACGCCGAGCGTCTTCGCGGTTTTCAAGTTGATCACGAGTTCCATTGGTCGCCGCTCTCCCTTAGCAGGACACGCCACGACTGCTTGTGTCAGCCGCGGTCACAGCTGAGCGACTCGGATAGGCACGTCTTCCTATGCTCCGATCCACCGGGGAATTTTCCCGCCGTCTTGAGTTTGTTAGAGCTTCGGCGGCTCGATGGTGAATGTCGCGTCGTAATCGAAGAGTTGCTGAAAACGGCAGGGGCGCGTTCCGCACTGCCCGTCGAACGCAATGGCCGAAGGCCGACCTTTCTTGTCGACGGAAAGCGCGATGCGCCCGGAATGCTGCGTCACTCCATTCGCCCAGGAAATGCGCCCGGAGAAACGCCGCTTGCGCTGGTCGCCGCTGCCCACCGGTGTGTTTTCGACCACCTCGGTCATGCCGTTCCTGAACACGCCGATCATCGACGCTCCCACCGTCGTCGCCTGAGTAGCCGGCGAGCGCTCCCAACCAGTCGCGGTACGCAGCCACTGCACGCCATCGACAGCGATGAGCTCCTGCTGCGCCGGACCGGGATTCTTCACCATATGAATGCGTGCGGGGCCGGCGCCGAACTTGATGCGATCGATCAGGTAGACATCGGCAATGCCTTCACGCTCGAAGCGCAGATGCACGCGTTCGCTCGGCGCGCGCTCCTCCGCCGCCAGAGCGGCCAGTACAGCGTCGAGCGGAGCGGCGGCCAACAACTGTGGCAATGAAAGCGCCGCCGAAACTGCGAGGAATGCTGCGAAACGAGTGTTCATCGCGCCCGCCTGGGTGGTTTGGCATACGGCGGTGACTTGTCGGGTGGCGCAACGAGCGTACCCAGTCCATCCGTATCGGCCCATGGTTTTTCAGGTTCGGCTTGCGGCCGTTCGCGTTCGCGTTCGGCGCGCGGCAAGTGGCGCAACGGTGCGCGCTCGTACGCACCCAAAGCGCATTTGCGCTGGCCGCGTCCCACAAATGGCATGTCGGACCCGTTCACTGGCGCCGCGGCGCAGACGGCCGGATCGCCGAGGCCCAGCGCCGGGCTGCCCAGCGCCGGTATATAGAGAGTGTCGAGAAACGCATTTCCCGTGGCCGCGCCGGTACAGGATGTCGCGGACTGCAAATTGGAGCCGGTGAATACGCCGACGGGCACGCCGCTGCAATCCGCCGGACGATTGTCGGCAAATATGCTGTTCACGGCGGAGGACACGCCGCCCACGAGCACGAGACCGGTGGCGTCATTGTTAGCGACGGTGACATTCGCCAGCGCGATCCGCGGTGCCACGATCGCGCCCGCAGGGCCGACATTTTCGGCGATGAGCGCATTGGCAAGAGTGAGCTTCGACGCGGGCGACGCGAGAATCGCGGCGCCTGGGCCACTGAGCGCGCGATTGCCGCGAAACAAGGCATGGCTCATCTGCAGCACTCCGCCGGTTTGCACCACCGCTCCGCCTTCGCCTGCGGTGTTGCCGACAAACAGGTCGCCGGTGGAATTCATACCCGCCGTATTGCGCAGATCGAAATCCGCGGCGCCGCCACGCGCGCCGCGATTGTTGTTGAACCGGTTGTAAGCCAGTTCGAACCCAGCCGGCGGCAGCGCCGTGAGTACTTTGATGATTCGCTCCGCCTGGCCACGGTCACGCGCTTCCTGCGCAACATCGTACAGACGTATCGCCCCGGATTGCGCACCGCCGTCGTTGCCGTCGAAGCGATTGGCGCGAATCGTCACGACGATGCCGGCCGTGCGCGCCGCGCGCTGCGAGAGTTCGATGGCGCTGCCGCCGCGCGTGTTGCCGAACACCGAATGCATGATAGTCACGGGCGCGGTAGGCGCAGCCACTCTGACCACAGTGCGCGTGTGATCGGTGAAGGCGCAGATGTCGATTTCACCGGCGGAGAGGAACACCGCCGACTCGTTGCCCGTGAAGCGGCTGCGCTTGATCCGCGCGTCGCCACTTGAGCTGAGCACACTGCCGGTGTTGCCGATGAAGTTGCTGTTGGCAACCACCAGGCGCGCGCGGATCACCACCGGATGCTCGCTCGTTTCAATGGTCACGTGATCGAGTTCGGCGTTCGGGGCGGTCAGCACGGATCCCCTCAGCCGTCCCAAAGTCACGAAGCCAGGATCCGCGGTGGGCGCGGGTGGCTGCGCCATGCCGCGAATGGTCAGCCGCCGCAGCACCACACTTTGCGCAACAGAGTTCAGCAGGACGGCGCGCAAGCCATGACCGTCGAGCGTCACCTTGTCCTCACCGTCGATTACCGTGTCCTTACGCAGGACATTTCCCTGCGTAATGCGAATGCTCGTGTTGGGCGGGCAACTGAAACGGATCGAGCCACCCGCCTGGAGTGCTTGCGCAAGATTGCGCCCGGCGCCGCTTTGTGTGTCCGTGCTGCACGCAGTGACCAGCGAGTCGGCGTGGGCAACGGATGCCAGCGCCAGCGTGCCTGACAACAGTCGGAGCGCGGTCGCGAGTACAGTCACGGGTTGCGCTTCGGATTGGACCAATCGGAGAAATCGATAGTCACCGGGTTGGTA
>JAOAPP010000229.1 GCA_025462985.1 Bryobacterales bacterium
TGTGGAGGTTCAAGTCCTCTCATCCGCACCAAGACAAATCAAGAGCTTAGAAGCACTCAGGTAAGGCGAAGCGGTCGGTGCCCGATCGGTGCCCAACTTTCTCGGACGTACCTTGCTTGTGCCCACCATTGCTCATTCCGGTCTTACTGTCGTTGAAGTTCTCCATTGTCTGCGCCTCTCGTAAATAGCGAAATGGTTGAGATGATGAGGGTGACACACCTTCCGCAGACTGCTTTCTTGGACATTAGAGTGGCTCTCCATCACGCTCGCCTTGCTGTCATCCCTACTGAAAAGCCGCGCCGCTTTGCAGTTGGAAAACGTTGCGCTTCGTCATCAGCTTGGAGTCTTTCAGCGCTCGGCAAAGGAACGTCTGTTATTGAACAACTCTGATCGCCTGTTGTGGATTGGGCTTTCCCGGGTGTGGACGGAGTGGCGCTCTGCCCTGGTGATCGTGAAGCCCGACACCATCCATCAGGCGGGACGACCGAAAGTAAAGGAAGAGATCCGGCAATTGATCCGGCGCATGGGAAGGGAGAATCCAAGCTGGGGTGCCTCGCGCATCCATGGCGAGTTGCTTCTACTCGGATTCGAGATCGCCGAACCCACCGTGTCCCGCTATCTGCAACGACTAAACCGCATTCCGCAGGAAGACAAAGCCAAGCGGTGGCGCGCCTTTCTGAATAACGATCGAGAAGTCATCGCGGCATTCGACTTGTTTACGGTTCCGACCCTTTCGTTTCGGACTCTCTATCGTTTCTTCGCGATCGAACATGGCCGGCGGCGCATTCTGCAGTTCAACGTTACGCTTCATCCGACCAGCGATTGGATCGTGCAGCAACTACGAGAAGCTTTCCCGTTAATTGTCCTTATCCATACGTTCTATTCGACCACGATGCCAAGTTCGGCCACCAGGTGTAGAACTTCTTGGAATCCAGTGATCTCAAGCCCGTCCGCACGAGCTTTCGAAGCGCGGGAAGCCGGAGACGACGGTCCGGCAGACAGTGCTGATCACCGGAACGGTGTTGGGTTTGGCGCTGGCCGGAGCGATGTGGACGCGGGAACCGGTGGTAGCGGTGTTCTGGATCAGCATTGCGCTCGGGGGGCTGTCAGCCGCTGCGCCGGTAGGCTGGTCGATCCCATCCCTGATTGCGCCGACCGACTATCTTAGCTACTATCACCGTGACCGAACTCATATTGCCTGAACAAGGCCGCCCCGGCAGGTCGAACCATGGAACAACGCTCGATTCGAAGGACTCGAAATTGTGTCGACGCCTCGCGTCGGCGGTCTACATCATCTGTACAGCTGGTCAGAAGCCACGTGACTATGCGGTGCTAGTTACAGCGCACTTCCGTCGTCTTGTGCAAATTGATTGACGCAACGGAGCGTACAGCTTATATTTGCAGCGGCGTATCTCCCGGCCCGTGCGAGTTAGCGGGAAGTCGTTTGCGTGTGATCGATGGGCGTCAGTTCGATATATCGGTAATAGATCTCAGCACCCTCGGACTGGAGCTGAATTTTCCCCGCTGTAGGATACACGCGATCCCCCCTATTCACAACCACTCCATTCACGATGTTCGTTAGAGTCGCGCCGTCAGCAATCACTTCCTGGCGGTTCCATTCTCCCACCGGTTTCTCGACATCTTTCGGACCTCGATAACCGAGTTGATCTTTCCAATTCGGGTCACGGCCGAACCAATTGAAGCGCCCGTGTTCCAGTCTCTGCTGCGTCGTAGCCTTTTCATCCCAATAGAACTGGTGGTCGAACTCCCGGACGTTCGCCGTCATGGTGGGACGCTCCCTGCCCTCCACCATAATGAAATCCCCAGCGCCGCCTTCGATGATCTGGGATTCTATCGACTGCAGCCAGATACCTCCGTGTGCGCCGTCCTCGCCGGTCCCGTGCACGAGAATGCCGCTGTCGCGAGCGTGCCCCGCCCGTTTACCAAGGTTTGGACCGCCCCATTTCCACTCCAACGTGAGATGGTAATCCCGGTATGAATCCTTGGACGTCAGGTCGCCCCATTCCTCGCCCGACACCTTGATGGTGCCCTCCTGCACGCTGAACACGCGTTTCGGATCCTGATATTTGTCTCCTGGAGCCACTGCTCCGAACACGTGACCTGAGAGATGTCGCCGACGTCTTGTCAGCATGCGCGGAGAGGACCTTCAACAGGCCGAACTGTTCAGCTACGGATCGGTTGCGGAGCGGGTTCCGGCCGAACATCGATTGCGGCCGATCCGCCAGACGGTGGATGCCGCGCTGAAGGTTATGAGCACCCGGTTCGACGCCATTTACGGCGAAGACGGGCGCAAGTCGATTCCTGCGGAGCGCTTGCTGCGTGCGCTGCTGCTGCAGATGCTCTACTGTAGTCCGCAGTGAACGCATGCTGATGGAGCAACTCGAATATAACCTGCTATTCCGCTGGTGGGTCGGCCTTTCGGCAAACGAGCCGGTATGGCATCCGACCGCGTTCACCAAGAACCGGGATCGTCTTCTCGAAGGCGTCGTGACCGAACAGTTCTTCTCGCTCATCGTCCAACAGGCGCGAGCAAAGAAACTGCCGTCGGATGAACACTTCACCGTCGACGGCACGTTGAATCGAAGCCTGGGCCGAGTTTTCAGCGTAAGAAGAGCAATCACGACATCCCTGAATCCGCCGACGCCGCGCAATCCGGGCAATAATCCGACGATGAACTGGCGGAAAGAGAAGCGAAAGAACGATACGCACGAGTCCCTCACGGACCCGTGTGCGCAGCTGTTCAAGAAGACACGCGGCTCGGAAGCCAACCTGGC
>JAOAPP010000257.1 GCA_025462985.1 Bryobacterales bacterium
GAAAGGTGCGGAAAGAGCGCATAGTTCTGAAACACGGTATTCACGTTGCGCTTATTCGGCGGCTGCCCATCCAGCCTGTGTTCCCGCATCCAGACTTCGCCAGCGTCTGGCTGCTCAAATCCGGCGATGATGCGAAGAAGCGTCGTCTTGCCGGAGCCACTCTCTCCAAGGATGGTGAGGAATTCGTGTTCCTCGATGTCCAGCGTGATTCCGTCCAGCACGGTTGCGACGCCGAAGCGCTTGCTGAGTCTGCGAATGGAGAGGAGGGGATGTGGCACTATTGAGCGGCTTTAACTTCGTTCCAGAGTTGATTGTACTTGTCGCGCCTCGGGACGTTTTGCCAGAAATAGATTCGCTTTTGGTAGTTGTCAAGATCGTTCAAGTGAAGATTCTGCTTTTCTTCGGGAGAGAGAAACTGTGCAACCTGTGGATTGGCGGGCAGGTATCCAGTTACGGCGATCACCTTCTTCTGTGTTTGCGCTTCGCTCAGATATTCGAGCAGTTGGTAGGCAAGGTCTTTGTGTTCGCTGCCGGCGGTGATCATGAGATGGTCGATCCAGCCGGTTGTATTTTCGCGCGGAATAGTTTCTCCAATCGGAAAGTGGCGCGCGCGGAGCTGATTGGTCATCAGCGGCCACCCCATCGCGATCTGAACTTCATGCCCTTCAAAGAGATTTGTGAGTTCGCCGCCGGTGGACCACATTTTGCGGATATTGGGCTTCAATTCCAGGAGCTTAGCTTTGACTTTCGCCAGTTGCTCGTCCGTGAGATTGTACAGTGCGCCAGGATCGGGCTTGTCGTATCCGAGGACCTGGGCTGCCATGTAGACGGTGGAAAGGTCGTCCCAGACAGAAACCTTGCCGCTCAGGTTCGGACTCCAAAGCGCGCTCCAACTGCTGGGCTCCGTTTTGAAGGCGGTCCTGTCGTAGAGCAGCGGGTTGGGTCCCCACTGGTATGGCACACCGAAGACTTGCCCATCCTTCTTGACCAGCGGCAGCGCGGTTAAGGCGGGCATGAGTTGCCGGTAGGCAGGGATCTTAGAGATGTCGAGAGGCGCAGCAAGCCCGGCAGTGACCAGCATCGTGGCGACGTCACTTGAAGGTGAGATTACGTCGTAATTGCTCGCGCTGCCGCCGCGCAGCTTTGCAACGAGTTCGTCACTCGAACCCCTGTAGGAGGCGTTGACCTTGCATTTACAGGTCTGCTCGCACGTGCGACTGTAAGACGGATCGGCGTATCCTTCCCAGACGAGCAATCCCAGCGTGGGCGTGCTCTTATGACAGGACGCGAGGAGAACAGAACTGAAAAGCAAGATCGGGAGAGCGAATCTCCTCACGCGACGCCCACCGGAACTTCGGCGTTCACGAGAGGAGACCGGGACGGACAGGCTTCGGACAATGCTCCTTCGATGATGTCGAGCGCCTCGTCCATCCCGGCATCGGAGATGACGAGCGGCATGAGAAGCCGAATGATGTTACCGTAAGTGCCGGCGGTCACCAGGATGAGACCATGTTCGTAACAATAGCGTGTGATCTTTTTCGTCAGTTCAGGATCAGGAGTTCTGGAATGGTCGGGCTGAACGAGTTCGAGCGCTTGCATCGCGCCGAGACCGCGAACATCGCCAATTGAGGCAAAGCGCTTCTGCCAGAGTGAGGCGCGACTGCGAAATCGCTCGCCGAGAGTAAGTGCGCGCTCGTTCAATCCTAGCTGCTGGATGGTGTCGATCGCCGCAAGTGCAGCCTCACACGACAACGGATTGCCTCCGAAGGTGCCTCCGAGCGACCCGGGGCCGGTATTGTCCATAATCTCCGCGCGTCCCGTAACAGCAGCGATGGGAAGCCCGCCGCCCAAGCTTTTCGCCGTGACGAGCAGATCAGGCTCGACGCCGTAGTGTTCACAGGCGAAGAACTTGCCCGTACGGGCAAAGCCGGTTTGTACTTCGTCTGCGATCAGCAGAATGCCATGTTTCTTGCAGATATCATGAACGGTGCTGAGCCACTCGGGAGGAGGCACGACAAAGCCGCCTTCGCCGAGAACGGGTTCCACGATGATGGCGGCCACCGACTCGGCGGCAACGACACGTTTGAATGTATCCTCCAGGTGCTTGGCGCAGTGCAGTTTGCAGTCGGGGTAGCGAAGGTTGTATGAGCAGCGATAGCAGTATGCGAAAGGAATCCGATAAATATCGCTCGGAAAAGGTTCGAAGCCAGACTTGTACGGTTGAGTTTTGCTCGTGAGCGCGAGGGTGAGAAGCGTTCGTCCATGAAAGCCGTCCTCGAAACAGATCACGGCAGGTCGCTTCGTGTAGGCGCGCGCGATTTTGATGGCGTTTTCTACCGCTTCAGCGCCGCTGTTGAGGAGGAGAGTCTTTTTCGGTGTGCTGCCTGGAGCGAGGGAGTTCAGTTTTTCGGCAAGGGCTATGTACGATTCATAGGGCGTCACCATGAAGCAGGTGTGAAGGAAACGTTCCACTTGTGCGTGCAGAGCGGCCGTTACTGCCGGGTTGCGGTGGCCGACATTGAGGCATCCGATGCCTCCAGCCAGATCCAGGAAGCGGTTGCCGTCTACATCTTCAATCACGGCGCCCTCCGCTCGGTCGACGAATATGGGCGTCAGCTGTGCGACTCCACGAGGGACTGCGCCCGTGGAGCGATCCGCAAGGGCGATTGACTTAGGACCGGGAACCGGAGTCTTCAACTGAATCGATTTCATCTAGTACCACCCGATTGGCTGCTCGTTCAGATTGATGTGGACCTGCTTGGTCTCGAGATATTCTTCAATGCCCCACGGTCCAAGTTCGCGTCCGAAGCCGGACTGTTTGTAGCCGCCCCACGGGGCTTCCACATAGGTTGGCTGCATGTGGTTCACCCAGACTATGCCGGCCCGCACGGACTTGACGACGCGGAGAGCGCGAAAGATATCCCGTGACCAGACCGCAGCTGCCAGTCCATACGGTGTATCATTCGCGATCCGTATGGCTTCGGACTCACCCTCAAATGGAATGACCGCGGCAACTGGGCCAAAGACTTCTTCGCGTGCTATGCGAGTGCTGTTGTCAACGTCGGCGAAGACCGTTGGTTCCACGTAGTAGCCTTTGGCAAAGGAGGAAGGCCTGCCACCGCCCGAAATCAGCCTGGCTTCTTGTTTGCCGATTTCCTGGTACTCGCGAACACGCTCGTACTGTTCTTTGCTAACCAGGGGGCCCATTTTCGTCTCCCGATCAAGCGGCGCACCGAGTCTGATGGCTTTGCTCTTTTCGGCGAGTGCTTCGATGAACTTGCTGTAGATCGGCCTTTCCACGAGGATGCGACTTCCTGCAGAACAGACTTCGCCCTGATTGATGAAGACGCCAAACAGCGCGCCATCGACGGCAGCTTCAAAATCGGCATCGGCGAAGAAGATGTTAGGCGATTTGCCGCCCAACTCGAGCGTGACGCGTTTGATGGACTCGGCGGCATTGCGAAGGATATTCTTCCCGACCGCAGCGCTTCCGGTGAAAGCGATTTTGTCGATGGCGGGGTGAGTGACCATCGGCGCTCCGGCTTCTTCGCCGAAGCCGGTAATGATGTTCACTACTCCGGCGGGAAACCCAACTTCTTCGAAGTAGCCGGCCATTTCCAGCGCGGTCAGCGGGGTTTGTTCTGCGGGTTTCAACACGCAGGTGCAGCCGGCTGCCAGCGCGGGCGCCAGCTTCCAGGCAGCCATCAGCAGCGGATAGTTCCAAGGGATGATTTGCCCGGCAACACCGACCGGCTCGCGGAGGGAAAGACTCAGAGCGTTGTCTGGCACTGGATTCACATGGCCGAGCACCTTTGTGGCGAGTCCACCATAGTATTCGAAGCACGTGGCCGTGTCGGCGATATCGAACTCGGCTTCAACGATCGGTTTCCCTGTGTTTCGTGTTTCCAGTTCCGCCAGGTGCGCGGATTCGTTGCGGATTTTCTCGGCCAGTCTGAAGAGAAGCCGACCGCGCTCCTGAGCAGTAGTTTGGGGCCACGCTCCGGAATCGAAAGCGGCTCGGGCTGCCTTGGCCGCGCGATCGACGTCCGCAGGACCTGCTTTCGGCGCTTCGGCGATGATCTCTTCGGTCGAAGGATCATAAACGGGAAACCACCCGCCGCCGACGGCTTCGGTCCGCTGGCCGTCGATGAGCATTCGATAGCGAATCATAAGGCTATTTGCACCACACTGTTTTGATATTGACGAATTCGCGGATACCGACGGCGCTCAACTCGCGTCCGTAACCGGATCGTTTGATTCCGCCGAAGGGAAGACGGGGATCGGATGCGACCGGAGCGTTGACAAATACCTGCCCGGCTTCGATGCCGTCGATGAAAGCTTCCGCTTCTGCCGTGTCGTTGGTCCACACGCTCGAGCCTAAGCCGAACGGTGAATCATTGGCAATGCTGATCGCTTCATTTACGTCTCTTGCCCTGAAGAGCATGGCGACCGGGCCGAAGAGCTCTTCATAGAATGTTTGAGATTGGCGGGGAACGTTGGCGAGGACAGTTGGCGTATAGAAGTTCCCCGGGCCGTCGATCTTGTTGCCACCGGTCAAGACCTGTGCGCCATCGGACTGAGCGCGCTTCACCTGCTCATGCAGTTGGTCGCGAATACTGGCTGTTGCGAGCGGCCCAATTTCAGTGCAGTCTTCCATCGGATCACCGATGCGCAGCGCTGACATGGCATTAGTGAACTGCTTCTCGAATTCCGGGTAAATGCTCTCCGCAATGATGAATCGTTTCGCTGCAATACAGGATTGGCCGTTGTTGATGGTGCGCGCGCTGACTGCAGACTTGACGGTGGAGGGCAGGTCGGCGCTCGGCATGACGATGAATGGATCACTGCCGCCGAGTTCGAGGACGGTTTTTTTTATCTGCTTACCGGCGCGGCTTGCGACGGACTGTCCGGCCGGCTCGCTTCCGGTGAGAGTTGCGGCCGCAACACGGTCGTCGGCAAGAATCGCGCCCACTT
>JAOAPP010000259.1 GCA_025462985.1 Bryobacterales bacterium
GCTCGCCGCCAGCCCCGACCATCGCACGCGGTTGTCCCACTACAGCCAGATTTCCGCAGACCTCGAGCAGCAATTGCCGTTGATTGCAGGGATCAGGTAGATGACGGCCGGAGAGTTGGCTGCGCCGCAGATTCCCCAACCGCTCCCCTGGTTGCGCTGGCCGCTGATGGCTGGTGCGACGCTGACCGCGGCTGCCGCAATCGTGCTGGCCTTCTGGCTGGCCCGGCCGCAGCCCCAATTCACCAACCTCGCGACGCCCGTCGCGTCGCGCCAGGCGCTCACGCTCGCCGACGGCACGCGCATCGAGCTCAACGCCCAGACCAGCCTTTCCGCCGAGATCGGCCCGAAGGTCCGCCACGTGCGGCTCGCGGCAGGCGAGGCATTCTTCGCCGTGCACAAGGATCCGTCGCGGCCCTTCGTCATCGAAACGCCTGCCGGCTCCGTGCAGGTGACGGGCACGCAGTTCGACGTTCGCGCCGAAAGCGCCACCACGCTCGAGGTCACCGTCTCGGAAGGCTCGGTGCAGGTCGCCCCCGCGGGCGCGGACAAAACGATCGCGCTCACGCCCGGCCAGAAATTGTCCGCGCTGGATGGACATGTCGCCGTGCAAGCGCTCTCCGCCGCCGACCTCGACAACGTCCTTGCGTGGCGGCAGGGCCAGATCGTTTTCAACGGCACGCCGCTGCGCGAGGCGGTCGCGCGGTTCGCGCGTTACCATGGCCGCGGCATCACGGCCGCGCCGGAGATCTCCGAATTGCGCGTCGGTGCCCGCTACAGCCTCGATGATCTCGAGGGATTTTTCACCGCGCTCGAGGAGACGCTGCCGGTGAAGGTCACGCACAACCCGAACGGCACCGTGCAGGTGGAACCGCGCGCAACGCAGTAAGCGCCCATCCGCCCGCCGCATGATTCGCGCGACCTTCTTCCTGCGTCTGGCTGTCGCGCTGGGCATGCTCGCTCCCGTGCTGCGCGCCGAACCGGTGGATTTCGACCTGCCCGCCGCAGCGGTGTCCGAGACGCTGCTCGCGTTTTCCAAGCAGGCGAAGCTCGAGGTGCTGTTCTCCTTCGACGACCTGAGTCGCGTCACCTCGACCGCCGTCGCCGGCCGCTATGAACCCGAGGACGCGCTCAATCACCTGCTGCGTGACACCGGCTACGCCGCGCGCCGCAGCCGCACCGGGGACCGGATTCGTTGTGGACGACGCAATTGTTGTCATTGAGAACATCTCACGCTATCTGGAACAGGGGATGCGGCCCAAGGCGGCCGCGCTGCGTGGCGCCAAGGAGATAGGGTTCACGGTCCTTTCGATGAGCACCTCGCTGGTGGCGGTATTCATTCCTATCTTGTTGATGGGCGGCATTGTGGGCCGTTTGTTCCGGGAGTTCGCCGTGACTCTGACAATCGCAATTTGCGTCTCGCTGGTGGTATCGCTGACGTTGACCCCGATGATGTGCGCCAAGTTTCTCCGGTCCCAGCATGGGAGGAAGCACAGCTTTATCTATCGGGCGAACGAGCGCGCCTTCGAGGCAGTGCACGGGGCTTATGCGAAGAGCCTCAGGGTGGTTTTGCGCCATCCGCAAATGACGCTTGTCATTCTGCTGCTGACGGTGGCCATTAACATTTATCTCTATGTGGTGGTTCCGAAGGGCTTCTTCCCGCAACAGGATACCGGGCGTATCGGCGGCTCAATCGTCGCCGATCAGGACATCTCTTTTGCCGCAATGCGCGAGAAGCTGCATCAGATGATGAAGATCGTCCAGCAGGACCCGGCCATCGAGGATCTCGAGGGCTTTACCGGGGGTGGAACCTTAAACGTGGCATCGGCCTGGGCCCAGTTGAAGCCGCTGAGCGAACGCAAGGCATCGGCTGACCAAGTCATCAATCGCCTGCGAGGCAAGCTATCGCATATTCCTGGGGCGACGCTCTATATGCAAGCCGCTCAGGATATCCGGATCGGCGGCCGCGGAGGAAATTCGCAGTATCAGTTCACTCTGCAGTCGGACAAACTGGACGATCTGAACGAGTGGGCGCCGAAGCTACTGGCAAAGCTGAAAACGATTCCGCTGGTGCTTGACGCCAATAGCGATCAGCAGATCCATGGTCTGGAGAGCCGGCTGGTAATCGACCGTAGTACGGCTTCAAGACTGGGCATCAGTCCTCAGGATGTCGACACCACGTTGTACAGTGCATTCGGTCAGCGGCAGGTCTCGACGATGTACACCGGGATCAACCAGTACCACGTCATTCTGGAGGTACTCCCAGAGTTCCAGCAGAACCCGTCGTCTTTGAACTCAATTTATGTTCGGGCGAATAACGGCACGGCGGTCCCGATGTCCGCGTTCACGCACTACCAGACAGTGATGAATTCACTGACCGTGAATCATCAGGGACAGTTCCCATCCATCACGTTGTCGTTCGCACTTGCGCCGGGGACGGCGTTAAGCGATGCAGTGGACGCGGTCCAGCGGGCTGAGGATGAGATCGGAATGCCGGCGAATGTGCACGGGGCGTTTGCGGGTACGGCGCAAGCGTTTCAGGCCTCGCTCAAGTCGCAACCGCTCTTGATTACAGCGGCACTGCTGGCCGTTTACATTGTTCTCGGGATGCTTTACGAGAGCTATGTTCACCCAATAACAATCATTTCTACGCTGCCCTCGGCCGGAGTCGGCGCATTGCTGGCCCTGCTGATTTGCGGAACGGAGATGACGGTAATCGCATTGATCGGGATCATCCTGCTGATAGGAATCGTGAAGAAAAATGCGATTCTGATGATCGACTTCGCACTTGAAGCGGAGCGCCGCGATGGAATCTCTTCCAAGGAGGCGATCTATCAGGCGTGTTTGCTGCGCTTCCGGCCGATTCTGATGACGACCATGGCCGCCCTGCTCGGCGGATTGCCGCTGGCGCTTGGAACGGGTACGGGTTCAGAACTTCGCAAACCTTTGGGTATTACGATCGTGGGCGGTCTGATGTTGAGCCAGATTCTGACTCTATATACAACCCCAGTGGTGTATCTGTACCTCGCGAAATTGCAGCGCATGTTTGGACGCACCCAGCAACTCAGGCCGAAGTTGCAGACCCTGCTGACAGATACTCCAGGCTAGTTACCCGATGAAGGGACAGTCACCTTGGGATTGTCTTCCGACGTGAATGGCGATGCGGGCAGGCCGGCAGAGTTATACAGATTGCAGGCAGGCGCGTTTTTCCAGCCATAGCGGATGTAGGCCGGCTTCTCTAGACCGGAGCCTTCAACCAGGATGCTGCCCCCGTCAATGCGAGCCGTCGCGGTTACAAATCGGTGGTCGCTTCCAGCGATTTCGAAGCCCTGGAGTGCGCCGCCTTTTGACGTCAATCCGCCGTCCACGTGATCGAACCAGACACGAACGCTCTTGTCTTCGATACTCGTTTGGCGGAAAAGGGGGCCGGAGTACTCGATGTTCTCGCCGTAGGCCACGGCACGCGCTGCGAGCGCAAGCCGCGCTCCTACGGTCTGTTTGTCTGGCGGATGCACGTTTTCCGGATCACCCACGTCGATGGTGACCGCCATCGCGGTATTGGCGACCGAAAGTGAACGTCGTTGTGCTTCACGTACGAGCGGCCAGTCCTCCATTGGGGTTGACGTGAAGCTGGAGATTTGTGCAAAGAGGAACGGAAAGTTTCCCTCGCCCCAGTGTTTGCGCCAGTCGGCAATCAGAGTTGAAAAGACTTTCTCATAGAGTGGTGCACGCGAGAGAGCGCTGTTCGTCTCGCCTTGATACCAAATGACCCCTTTGATCCCGAGATTTACGGCAGGGGCAACCATGCCGTTGTAGAGCCACGACGGATCCCAAGAGGCCGGGTCAGGATGCCATTGATGCTTCGGCTTTGGATTATTTGCTTGCCGGGCCGCCTCGTCTTCCGCCTTCTCGGCCGCGCGCATTGCAGAAGTGTCGGCCTGCTGATTCGCCATTTCGGCCCAGGTGGCGAAGACAGGCATCAGCGAGGAGTCGGCTGAC
>JAOAPP010000264.1 GCA_025462985.1 Bryobacterales bacterium
ACCCAGTTATAAGGAGCATCGGCAGGGTACGTATACGGAACTTCCTTCTCGCTTACCCACTGATTGGCATTGAATTCATTGGCTTGAAAAACATGCTGCAGCCGCCCCGGTCTGTCGAATCCCCGATAGGGCAGCTCATAGGTGGTCTTCGTCCTGCGATCCCGCTCTAAGTCAGCCTCTGGTCCCGCATTGAGCATCAGGCAGGAGATGCCCTTCTGTGTCAGTATGCTCGCGGCCATCCCACCTGAATGTCCCGAGCCCACAATCAGGACTTCGTATTCTTTAACTGGCATGAAAATTATCCTTCGCTGATCGGGTCAATAGGAGCCCAATACAACCCGCTACCTCTTCGACCCCGCGTGAAGCGGTGTGGCGTCTTGGCGGCAACTTCCGCCCACTCTCGCGAGTTTACTGTCGCCGTTCTCAAATCGTCGTGTACCTGCGCAACAAAGTTCTTCAGCGGGTCGCTCGGAAAATCCTCCGGCCACGTCCTGACTACCAGCAAAGGCCGAAGCACCGCATCAGCTTCGCTCGCGCTCAACTCGGAGAACGGCCTGTGGAACTTGTCCTTGCTCTGTCCGTTCAGGCTATCCAAGCCTTTCGAGTACAGCGTCTGTCGGTCGGCCGGCGACACGCTGATCAGAAAATCGAGAAACTCCGGCGAACGCGCCTCCAGCGCGCCCGGATTGCCCTTCAGCGGCGGCACCATCACCTTGCCAAGCGCCCGCAGCGTAGCGAACTGTTCCTCAGTGAAAAAGTGCGGTCTCGTCTCCGCCGTCAGGTCTACCTGGGTGAGTTTGAGTTGCCCGATCGCCTTCGGCTGCTGTGGATTCTGCACGGCAGGCGTGTTGGGCTGGCGTGGGGGCTGCTCTTTTGGAGTCGTTGTCGTCGTTTGCTGCGCAGCGAGCGCCGCTGGTACCGCGGGCGCCACCAGGAGATTCTGCACAAACCGCCGTCGCTTGAGAGACATATTGCTAAACGAAAATTATTTCACACAGCACGCGAAGCCGATCGCCTGTTTCCGGCTTTGAGTCAGAATAGAAACAGAGAGTTTCCAAATGTTTCCCGCTCTTAAGCTCGGTCCGCGACCAAACCGTGCTGCTCTGTTCGCCCTCGGTCTTCTCGCGGCTCTCCCCCCGTTTGCCCACGCACAAAAGAAGCAGCTCCCCGAAGGTCCGGGCAAGGTCACGACCCAGAGAATCTGCAGTGGCTGCCACGCGGCCGAGATCGTGATCGGTAAACAGCTCGACAGAGATGGCTGGGAACAGCTCGTCAGCAGCATGGTGGACAAAGGCGCCACCGGAACCGACGACGAGTTCAATCAGATCATTGACTATCTGGCGACCAACTTCCCCAAACCCCAGACGGGCGACAAGAACGGTCAGAAATGAGCTGCCGGAATAGCGGCCGATCTTAATTCACTCAGCTGAAGCAGCAAAGTCTTCCACTGCTTATCGTGCTTTTTCGTCGCGTACGGCAGCGTTAAATCTGCGTAATACCGGAGAATCGTATCGCGAACCGCCGGCGTCAGGTTCGCGAAGTGATCATGTGCAAGCTGATCGAGCCAGTATGCATAGCTCTCATCTTGCAGCCTGTATTTTGTCGGCGGAGTCACTTCGCCCACATCGAAATTCACATTCTGGAACTGCGATGTTTTTGATTGAACACTAATAAGTTGTTCCCGGTACCGGCTCACCGCGGCGTTGAAGCTCCGCATGAATTGTTGCTCGACTTGCGGAGTTAACGGCTTGTACCGCAGGGCCCTCAACGGGCCAATCGGCGGCACAGTCTTCAGAATGGCCCCGAGTATGCGATCCCATACCGACGGCCGCTCATACTGCTTTCCCCATGTCTGCTCATACTGGGATCGCTTCATCACATACAGAAACTGTCGGCGAGTCACACCGGGCCGTGACTGCTGAACCTCGTTCTCGTGCTGAGCCCATGCTACTCGCGTCGCCATCGGCACCAGTCTGCTCACCGCCCGCCGGTACGAACCGACTGCGGTGGGCAGGTCCTTGAACATCGCGCCCATTTCAAACCCGTACGTCTCCACAAACGCCCGCTCGAGCAGCGCTGTTGCCACGTTAAAGCCAATGAAGTCGTGGTAAGCCTGCGAAGCATAGTTGCCGTGCGCAACTTCCGTCACATCGAACCCGAACTCGGTCTTAAGATGTCTCAGCGGATCCATCTCATAAGTGAGCGGTGTCCCGTATTTCCGCGCCAGCTGCGGATACAAGATGCCTTCGCCCAGATTGGTCCCCAGTCGATGTCCGTCACAATCAGCGGCGTAGTGCGATAGCGCTCCCAACGCAAATGCGAGATCGTTCGGCGTGCGGGCATCCGCCAGCATCGCGGCAATGAAATCGCCTGCCCGCACATAGTGGGTCAAGTCGCTGAAGTATCCGTTTCCATGCGGATAAAACCCCATATCCTGGATGATCGACCCACCGTATGCATACGCATGTGCGTCTTTCAACTGCTCAGGCGGCGTGCCGGGAAATCGAGACAGAATGATCGGCCTCAGCATCGGTTCCCACATGGCATCGATCATGGCCTCATGTGAAAGGACCGAATAGGCGTTTGATAGTCTTGCGGAAAAAAGAATGAGAAAGAGCGCGAGAACGCGCGAGATGAAT
>JAOAPP010000267.1 GCA_025462985.1 Bryobacterales bacterium
GACTCGGGATACTTGATCGCTTCGCGAGTACTGCAATAGCAATCACGGACAAGCGACATCCCGACTACCGTCTCATTTCATCCAACTGGCTGCAGAGCAATCCCCGCGGTTTCGCTAGATGGTTCGAATCGCGCGCGGTACTGGGTCGCGAAATGCCGTCTGCGGCTGATAGGGCGAGTCGTCAGGTCGAAGAGATTCCGCCCTATCAATGGAAAACCACCCTTCAGCGCAGTATTCAGCTGCTGAAGCGGCACCGAGACGTGATGTTCCGATCAGCTCCTAGTTTGGCACCCATATCAATGATCATCACAAATCTCAGCGCGCGCGCATACTCGGGCGAACGGGATCTATGGTCAGCGCTCAATGCCATCGTGAACGGGATGCCAACTTTCATAAATCCAACTTCGCCGCGTGTACCGAATCCGTCGCTGCCCAGCGAAGACTATGCGGACAAGTGGAAAAAGGATCCTCAGCTCGAGAAAAACTTTAGACTCTGGCTCTCTTCTGCATCTACGGACCTTCAACGGCTCCGGACTGCACTGCAGAACGGTACCGCAACAAAAATGGTGGAGCAGATATTTGGCATCTCGCTGACCGTCGATGAGTCACGCTCCCTAGCCGCAAGTCTCACTCTGACGCGAAAAGCTGCCCCTGCGATCGTGCTGTCCACCGGGCAGAAGCCTTGGGCGAGCGGTGAAGGAAGCAGATAGTGCATTCCGAAGGCTCGGAGTAGCCGACGCTCTGGCTCGCAATCCCGGACTTTCCGTGCGCCCAACGCACGATGCAAGAATCATCCTGGAGGGGGAGATAGCTTTTCGGGTAATTGGTCCGGACCATCGAGAACTGCATGACGCATATAGCATCGCGCTTCATGTTCCCGAGACATTTCCGGCGGTAGCCGCGACAGTCTTCGAGCTTGGTCATCGTATAGCGAGGGATTTCCACAAGCTCGATGACGGTTCCCTTTGCTTGGGTGCGCCAATAGCAGTTCGGCTTACTCTGGTCGACGAGCCAACCGTCAATGGACTAGTAGATAGGCTGGTGGTTCCGTACTTGTACGGGCACACGTTCTTTCTGCAGACAGGCCTTATGCCTTTCGGCGAACTGGCGCACGGAAAAAAAGGCCTGCGCAGGCAGTTCGTCGATATGTTCGGATTGCAGGATGAAGAACTTGCCCACTCGCTGGCGTCTGTAGCGTCACTTCGACGTCGTGTCGCGAACAAGAAGAGTTGCCCGTGCGGCAGTGGCAACCGCTTTGGTCGATGTCACCATAGGGTGGCCAACCTATTACGAAAAAAGCTCGGGCGCTCTTGGCTTCGGCACTCAGCTGTCATGTTCTCGTAGCCTGCCTCGTTGGCCCCCTTTCTCTCGGGACACTTCCATGCGAAAGCGTATCATAACCTTGCGCCACCACGGTATGCGCCACGTGGACGAGGCATCGGTGGAAGTAGCGCTGGACGACACCTACGGAGGCACGCCCTCCTTCATCGACGAAGAGATCGATACTGCGCAGTTCGCAGGCGATCAGGACAGCGTAAATTGGGATTTCGCCCACGAGGAGATATGGCAACGCGCCCAAGAACTACGTGAGAGTTTCAAGCAACGACCCGAGGCGCGTATCACATACTTCCCTGGATATCCCGAAGTTGCCGCTGTTCTCGCAGTCGGAGCTTACATCGGCGAGGAATGGCACATTGAGCCGTTCGATTTACGTTCGAAAAAAGGTTGGATCTGGCCACGAACGGATAGAACGCTAACGGTCGCGGTAAACGGCCTACCGGCGACATACGAACCGATGGAAGGGGCTGTATCCATATGCGTCGAGATATCCGCTCCGATTCTCGCGTCGCATGTGGCAGCATCAGTTCCAGAAAGAAGCTCGATAGCGACGATTCGAATACGCCCCGACGGCCGAGATCCGCAATATGGGGACATCGTGCAGTCGCAGGCGGACGTCGATGAGGTGCGTCGAGCGGTACGGGAGTCGATCGCCGCGCTGTTAGACAACAGGCCGCACATCACACTCTGCCACGTTTTTGTGGCCGCGCCTCCGTCCGTCGCATTTGCTGTGGGACAGGAACTTAGGATACGTAACGGATGGCCGATTCAGACCTACAGGCATCGCTCAACGTCGTCTGGGGCGACAATGACTCCGGCAATGTTGCTGTCTGCATCAGGTCCTGGCGAACCCGAACGGCCACTGGCACAGGAGGACGTTGAGCGAGCAGCAGTGTTACGTGAGGAACTGTGGACAGAGGCGGTTCGACAATTGGAGAGCTACAGTGCCGCAAAACGGCAGGATAGGCGAACTAGCGAAAAATGGTACGAGCGATTACTCCACCGAGGCGACCTTACACGCATTCGACCCTTTCCAGCTCTACCACCGATCTATGATGTGATCGCCGAGTTGTCAGCAGTGGACGCGATCCCATTGGCACCGCCGGACGACTACGCGTATAGTCGGGAAACTTGGCGCGTGGGTGACCGACTACTGCTCGATCTAGATGATGCGCTCGGCGACCACGTTGAGTTGCTGCAGCTTTTTAGAGTGTTTATGCTCCACGAGGCTTCGCACAAGCAGCACTCCTTGGTTAAGGGGAAGGCGGATGAGGTAGGAAAGTTCCCAAACTGTCTTGAGCACGCCGACTACACCTCTGATCTCTACGCGATAATTCATGAACTTGACCGTCAGTCGCTAACCGACGCTTCAGTATTGAGCGACTTCCGGCTCTTGAGGCAGAGCGTGAGTGATCTCATTGATCTCATCATTCGCTCATTCTGGGCTTTCGAACGCATTCCACCTGTTTCGCGCATCGAAGTTAGGCGACTGCGTCGCCATCTCAACTGGTATTGGCAGCAAGCGCGTATTCAAAGATGTCAGAGTCCTCTCCAGGTGTTCGCTGCGCTCGCACGGCAGCCCTTCGTTGAACTCGCAGGATTGGAGCAAACCGTAGTCAGTCGTCGAGTGTACTGTTCGCTGACGAGGTATGATTCGGCCGTTGGACTTGAGCTAGGTCTCATACTGGACAACGAGGAGCTCTGGCGCGTCAAAGACTCCACCACGGTGCCATTGGCCCGGCTCGTAGAAGCAATGAATACGAGAAACCATCAAGAAATTCAGAAGCTTTTCGGCCGCATATTCGAGGACGTTGCGGGATCCAAGAATGGCTTGCCTGATGTCACCACGCTGCCATAGGACTAAAAGGCGACAGGAACAGCCCGTCAGGCGGTGGCCGCCGCACAGGTCGGTGCCTCGATACTGATCAATTGCACGGGGAAGCTGTGGCGCGCTTCAGGGTAGAATGGGCACTCAGTCCACCCGCCGCTCCGTTCAGTGGTCAACCGCGAGTGAGCCCGCCCTACCCCCCGCCCGCCCCGCGCACCAAATTCTCGGCCTGTCCCGCCCGCCCCGTTTTTGTCCGCCGAGGATCCAATAGATGAAG
>JAOAPP010000284.1 GCA_025462985.1 Bryobacterales bacterium
GAAACCCAACAGCAAGCCGTTGGGATCGGGAGCCTTGAGGCTGAACCGGTCGAGCGCGCGGAGGTCGATTCCGTGAGCGGCCGCCTGGGTCTCGGCTTCTCGCGAAGACATCCCGTCTCGGAGAAACGCGGCTGTGTACAGGCCGGCCTGAATCCCGGAGATCTCCAACAAACCTGCATGTATTCGCGGCCGACCTCAATCAGAGGTCCCAGACGGCCGGCATAGATGTTGCGCATGCGTCGCAAATGGCGTCCGAGATGGCCGGCGGTGATGAAGTCGCACAACACCGCCTGATCCACGTTGAGTGAGCGCAAGTCGGTTCGAAACCGGAATGCCACGAAATAGTCGACCAGGGATTCCGGTAGCATGACATAACCGAGACGGAGTGACGGGAATAGAAGCTTGCTGAACGATCCGATCAGGATGACGCTCGAACCCGCGTCGAGACTTTGCAGGGCAGGCACGAGGCGACCTCAAAGCGATATTCGCTGGGGTAATCATCTTCGATAACGAACGCGCCGGTGCGCGAAGCCCAGTGGAGGACCTCCATGCGCCGTTGCAAGGACATCGTCATGCCGAGCGGGAACTGGTGCGCCGGCGTCAGATACACACCTCTTGCTTGCGGACATAGTTTGACGCCAGCAGAAACGGAGCAGCCTTCCTCGTCAACCGGCACCGGAATGATCGTCGCGCCGGCATTGCCGAAGGCCAGCGCGGCGCCGAAGTATCCGGGATCTTCCATCCATACCGGATCGTCCTGCTTCAATAACAGCCGGGCGAGAAGGTCGAGGGCCTGTTGCACTCCCGAAGTAACGACGATCTGATCTGGTGTGCAGTTGACTCCACGCGAGGACGACAGGTAGTGCGCGAGGGCTTCGCGCAAAGGCCGGTACCCGCGTCCATCATCCTCGGTGCGCAGCCAGGAAGCGAAGCCTCGCGCGCGACGTGCCGTGAGTTCCGCCCAGATCTTCGTGGGGAACTCTGCGATGGACGGGTCACGCATTTGGAACGGGCGCGCCGCCCTGGCGTGGGTCAGACCGACGAAGGGCCTCGGCCGGGAGTAGCCGGCGATTACACGACGAACATAGGCGGGCGAACTGGTCCGCTAGACGCTGACGACATTGGAGGCGACGCGGCGGTTCACCCAGGTGCCCGATCCGACACGGGATACAAGATATCCCTCCGATTGCAGGCGTTCGAACACGCTCACCACGATGCCGCGGGAAAGACTGTGCTGTTGCGCGAAATCCCGCGACGCGGGCAGCCGGGTTCCCTGGGCCAAGCGACCCTCGAGAATGGCAGAGCGCAGCGACTGATAGAGCCAGTCCGTCAGGGTCTGGTGCGGCGGCCGATCGCTGAGCGTAAGTTCGAGCGTGCTGACCACCTTGGGCATGGAGGGATTGGTCCAAGAGACTTTGCTGAAAATGGCTCTTCCATTTGTACCACTGGGCACTTACCATCGAAGTCGACATATGACCCCCGTTCCGGTAATACCTCGTGAACCGACCGACCGAGTGGCTGCGTGGTCGAGGATGGGTGGGGCGGTGTATGGAATCGCGGCCATGCTGCTTGGCGCGGTGGGCCTGGTATCGGGCGACTTCGCGGCGGTGTGGCAGCCGGTTCCAGCGGGCGTGCCGGGACGCAAGGCGCTCGCGTACCTGACGGCGGTTTGTCTCGTCGCCGCGGGAGCTGTTATTCCATGGCGTCGGTTCGCGAGGCCCGGGGCGATTGTGCTGGGCGTTTTGTATCTCGTGTTTGCGCTGCTCTGGGTTCCGCGCGTAGTTGCATATCCGCTAATCTTTGGCACCTGGGGCGGCGTTTTCGAGCAGTTGTCACTTGTAGCCGCGGCGGTGATTGTGTACGCGTCGGTGCACGAGAGCGATGACTCGGGCGCGGCTGCGAACGCCGGCCGGATTCTGTTTGGTGTTTGCGCAGTGGCGTTTGGGCTGAATCATTTCTTTGCGATTCCGGAGACCGCGGCGATGGTTCCGAAATGGATTCCGCCCGGCCCGCGCTTCTGGGCGGTAGCGACTGGAGTTGCGCATTTCCTCGCAGGGGTCGCGATTATCTCGGGAGTTCTAGGTGTTGTAGCGTGCCGGTGTCTCACGGTGATGGTCCTGCTGTTTGGCGCGCTGGTCTGGCTACCCGCTCTACTGGCGAAGCCGCACGATCATACGACGTGGTGCGGGAACGCGGTTAACCTGACGATTGCCGGAGCGGCGTGGGTTGTGGCGGACTGGATGGCGCGACAGCGAGCGCAGTCGCTGGGCGAGCCGAGCGCGAGGGAGTGGGTGGCGTGACGTCGAGTCCGGCGCAGTCGGACCCATTGGTGAGTGTTTCGAGTGATGCGGCCACCTCCTCCAAGGAGCGAACACGGGTCCATTCGATGGATGTGCTGCGCGGCCTGGTGATGGTCCTGATGGCGCTGGATCATACGCGAGAGTTCTTCACCAACTTCAGCGGGAATCCGCTGGATCCACAACACACCACGTTGCTGCTCTTCCTGACGCGCTGGGTGACGCACATTTGTGCTCCGGTTTTTGTGTTTCTTGCGGGCACGTCGATCTTTTTGCAGCAGCAGTCGAAGACAAGGGGCCAACTGACGCGTTTCCTGCTAACGCGCGGACTCTGGCTCATCTTGGCTGAGCTGACCCTGATTCATCTGGTCTTCAGCTTTCACTCGCCGTGGGATGTGCAGCTGCTCGAAGTGATCTGGGCCATTGGCGCTTCGATGATGGCGATGGCGCTGTTCATCCATTTCGGAGTTCGCGCGAACCTGCTGCTTGGCGCGTTGCTGGCGGCGGGACATAACGCACTGGATAAGATGGCTCCGGCAAGCTTCGGGACGCTTGGCTGGGCATGGAAGCTGCTGCACGTACCAGGGCTTGTCAATGCGACAGGGATGAAGGCGCCGCTGGTGATTGTTGCGTATCCATTGCTGCCCTGGGTGGGGGTGATGGCGCTCGGCTATGCGTTTGGGTCGGTGTTGCTCCGCAGAAGGGAGCAGCGGATACGCTTCGAGATGCGCGCGGGCGCGGCCATGCTTGGAGCTTTCGTTCTGCTCCGGTGGTGCAATACGTATGGTGATCCGCTCCCGTGGTCAGTGCAGGCGAACTGGTGGCGCACGGTGCTCTCGTTTATCAACGTGCAGAAGTACCCGCCTTCGCTGCTCTTTTTGCTCGCGATGTTGGGACTCGCGGCGCTGCTCTTCAGTGCGATCGAACGGGCGGAACAGGGAGTGATGATCCAGCCTGCGCGAGCGGTGCTGGAAGTGTATGGGCGCGTTCCGTTCGCGTATTTTGTGCTGCACATCGCGCTGATCCACCTGCTGACACTGCTGATCGCCGCAACGAGCGGCGGCGACTGGAGATGGTGGTTGAAAGAGTTTCCCAGCGGCGGCGTGCTGAGCGGCCATCCTCCGGGTTATGGATACGGGCTGAGCTTCATCTGGTGCATGTGGATTTTTGTTGTGGTCTGCTGCTATCCCGCTTGCAACTTTTATGGGCAGTTGAAGCGGCGGAGTCGAAACCGGTTGCTCTCGTATCTGTGACCGATGGCATGCGTCTGTCGAACGCCTGCATTTCCGTAAGAGCAATGATCACCGACCAAGGGGAGAACTATCGATGAATACTGAGACTACCAACGCAATGGCCGCCGAGAAGGAGATGCCTTATTCAACGGCAGAGGTCTGGCGTGCGCTAACTGAGAGCCCGCTCATCACGCTGTGGCTGATGGACAACCTTGAGCAGACGGGGTTTCGTGCGGATCAGCAGAGTCATTTAGAGGGGGCCAAATACGGGTGGCAGAACTTCCTGGCGCGGCTGGAGAACATCCTTCGCGAGATGAAGCGCGATGAATGCTAAGGTGCTGGGGTACTGGATTAGCACTGCGCTGATCGCATTCATCTTCGTTTCGAGCGGGGTGTTCTACGTAATGGCGTGCCGCCGGTGGTGGAGGGCGTGACGCGGGTGGGGTTCCCGCTTCATTTCGTCACGCTGCTCGGCCTGTGGAAGGTTCTCGGCGGGGTCGCGATCCTGGTGCCGGGGCTTGCGCGGGTGAGGAGTGGGCGTATGCGGGGATGTTATTCGATCTGAACGGGGCGGCTGTGGCTTCCCTGGCGACGGGCAATGCGTGGTGGCATGTTGTGGCGCCGCTGGGCGTGGCCATGGTTCTCGGCGCCTCGTGGGCATTGCGTCCGCCGAGCCGTGTAATTGGCGCGCTCTT
>JAOAPP010000291.1 GCA_025462985.1 Bryobacterales bacterium
GTCGGCATTGGTTTGAGAAGGCGACTGGAAGTTCGTGCTGGTTTCTGTGACCAGGATTTTGACTCCGGCCACTGAAGCCCCAGAGCTGTCCGTCACGGTTCCCGTGATTGTTGCGGTGCTTAACTGGCCGGAGGCCTGGAATACAAGACCTGTCAGACAAAGGAATATCCGAAGTGCTGATCTTAGAAATCGGTGCTTACGTGTGGCGAACGAGTGCGAAAGAAAGTGTACCCAGTGCATGCTTGACCTCTCGACTGGCCAAATTTGCTGCCCGAAATCGAGAGATTATATCACCCCGCTACAAACCTACTAGGAACGGTCCTGAAGTTCAACGAGGCAAGAGGGTGCGGAAGCTTCCTACCGGTCGTCTAAGTGCAGGACCTGAATCGGTGTTCACCCTACCAGCGAAAGCCCAAAGCTATGGGGATGATCTCGGTATGCGTCTGGTTGGTGAGGCCCTCGAAATACCGAGCTTCGACGTAGAGCTTCCAGCTGGCGCCCTTTGGAAGAGGAACATCGAACCCGGCGCCTTCATCCCAGACGCCGGCGTCTTAACTGACTGACCCTACGTTCTGACTGGCGGGAACCAGTGCCGGGCCATAGTACCCCCACCACGGGTCAAATACAAATGTGGAAGCCAGTACCGGCTGGGTGAAAGTCACAGTTCGCCTCATCCAGCCTCCGCCGCCAGGCACATAGACGTGGCCGCCCCATATCAGTGGTTATCGATCACTTCTGAGCAGAGCCTCCGTTTGGTTTGGGCGAAATGCTCGGAGCATCACCGATGCCGCGTACCTTCCCAAGCAATTCCGACATCTGCATGCCCGAAAGCGTCTCGAAGAGCGCTGGAATCTGGGCCGCGATTTTGGTCATGTCACCAGTGATCTTGCTCATGCCGGTTGAGGCGCCGTCACCCGTCGAGACGATCGTGATCTTGTCGATGTTTGCGAGAGGAGCCGCCATGGCTCTCACCACTTCGGGCAGCCCGGTAATCAGCTTGTCGACCACCGCAGCCTGGTTCCATTCCTGGTACGCTTCGGCCTTCACGTTCATCGCTTTGGCTTCAGCTTCGCCTTTCTTGAGAATGATTTCGGCGTCGGCTTCACCCTGTGCACGGGTGGCGAAGGCAGCGCCTTCGGCTTCAATGGTCATCTTCTTGCGACCGGCTTCGGCCAGCATCTCGATGCGCAGTTTCTCAATTTCAGCGTTCTTGAGAACGGTGGCGATCAGTTCCTTTTCGTGCCGCAGAATTTCGGCCTCCTGCACTTTCACTTCCTGTTCCTTCTCCACCTGGCGGATCTTGACGGCTTCAGCGATGACCTGCTGCTGCATGATATTGGCCTGGATGTCATAGCTTTTATCGGCCTGCGCCTGCTGGCGCTTTACAATCTCCACGTACTGAGCTCGCCTGATTTCGAGATCGCGCTGCGCTTCGGCCTGTGCGGCGAGAGAGAGAGCTTCTGCCAGCACGCGCTCCTGGTCGGCCTGGGCCTTTGCAACAGCAGCGGCGCGCATAGCCTCCGCACGGCGAATGGCCGTATCACGCTCCGCTTCGGCGGCGGCGATCTCCGCATCACGCCTGATCCGGGCAACATCGGGGCGGCCCATATTGGTGATGTACTCGTTCTTGTCGCGAACCTCCTTGATCGTGAAGGAGACGACTTCCAGGCCCATCTTCGTCATGTCATCGGCGCAAGTACCGCGCATACGATCGCCGACCATCTCGGGCTCCTTCACGATCTGTTCGACCGACAGTTGTCCGATGATGCCGCGCAGATGTCCTTCCATCACGAGCCGGATGAGGCCTTCGCGCGCCTGATCGGTCTTGGTAAGGAACTGCTCGGCGGCGGTCTGGATGGACTCGGGATCGCTTTTGACTTTGATCTGGGCAACGGCTTCGACTGTCACGGCGACGCCCTGCTTGGTGTAGAGATCCTGCTGTGGCGCCACGTCGAACGACATCAGTTGGAGTGAAAGCTGCTTGAAGGTTTCAATCATCGGGAAGATGACGGTACCGCGGCCCTTGACGATGCGGGTGCCGCGCAGGCCGTAGACGATCAGAGCCTCATGCGGCCCCGCCTTTCTAAACAGCGTCGCGATGGCGCTCATCAGGAACAGCAGGACGAGCACGATGAGAACTGACACAACGACTACTTCGGTGGACATATTTTCCTTTTCAGAGTGCGCAAATAGAGCGGTCACTTTTCAATAGAGCCGGCAGCTTGGTGCTGGGCGAGCATGGAGTCCCACGTGCGCACGTACGCAACTCCCTTCTCAAATCGCGTGACGACCACTTCCGTATCACGGCCGATGAGGGTTCCATCTTCACTGCGCGCGCACACCGGCCGGCGCGCGCCGTCCCTGGTATAGATCAGTTCGCCGACTCCGTCCGGGCGGATGGGGCTCGAGACCCGGCCAAGAATTCCGACCATTTCGTAATCGACCGGGTTCAGCGGCTGTTCGTGCAATTGCAGGAAGTGGAGGAAGGCCGCAAGCAGGCAGGCGCCCAAAAGGCCGAAGAGCACGGAAAGGGTGAGATCGATCCAGAATGCGAGCCCCGTGTGACGGGTCAGCAGGTAGCCTATGCCTCCAAACCAGGCTAGGAAAATGGCGAGGCTGTTTGGATTCGCCACCATGGTCATCCACTGGTTCAGTCCGTGTGAGTGCAGGCGGTAATCGTGCCCGGCATGCGGCGCGTGAGCTGCGTGAGCTGAGTGGCCGTGCGTGACGTGCATAGTTCCCAGAAACGTTGTGGCCACCGTCCAAACAGTTCCGATCGCGAAACAGAACAGATACAGGTCAGGCAATTTCATAGCGGGCCTCTTTTTGGCCCTGCGCCTCTATAGGGGCACCTTTGTTTGTAGAACAAATCCCGTGCTGGTTCAAGGGAAATCGAAAGTAGCACCTTTAGGGCCGTACTGGACGGGGCTCACGCGCCGCGCCCATTCTTCATGGTCCGACCTCTCGCCCGTCGCGATCACAGCATTCACGGAAAGTAAAGGGTTAGAAGGCAACCACTTAGGCGGAGGGTGGTCTGTCCGCCCCGACAGACGGCAATCAACATGGTCGCGAGGACCGAACCATGTCTGCACTCGCTCTGGCGAAGAGAGCGCGCTTACATCGCCGTCTATGAAGGCGAGCCGGACGAATCGAAGTGGACCGCCGAACACCTCAAGAAACTCGCGCTTGCCGATCGGTACAAGACCCAGGCCGAACGCGCCCTCAAACGTGCCCTGAACAATGTCGGAGCCTGGCAGAAAACCAGCCAGGGCGCAGCCGATCGCGAACGCCGCAACGCTCAATGGCAAGCGGAGCAAGCCGTTCCGGAACGCCGGGTGACTCTGCAGGAACAGAAGTTTCGATTCGCAAAATACGCTGTTTCTTCGCCTGACACGAAGGAAAACACCTCACCGCAATCCGAACGGAGCCGCCCAATCGACCCGCCTGTACTCTTGTTTGGCCCGGATTCTACTCAACAGCCCCGGTTTGGGAGCATGTCACAGCCGGAACGCTGGTAAATTCGACGGAGGACGCCGGCCAATCCACCCCGAGTCATTTAGGTCGAAGGGGGAGCCTGGCCAAAATTTGTATTCGAATTGATAGGAGTGTTTCCCGTCCGCAATATCTGTGATTGTCATGTCCGACATGAAGATATAATCTTCTTCCGCGCGAGGATACTTGACCCAAATCACAGTCGGCGACATTACCGGAAGCGTTCAATTAGACATATCCGACAAAAGTTTAGCCGCCCAGAGTGGGCTGGAGGCGCTGCACTCGACGGCATCCGACGTGCTGCAGGCGCTAGGGAAGCCGGTAAGCGATTCCACATTCAAGGGTGCCGGGTTTGGAGCGTTGTTCGGGAAGCCGTTCATCAATTTGAATGGAAATACTCTTTCCGTCATGGCCGGGGCCAACTCGAGTCTGACTGTTGCACGGGGTTCCAGCGCCCCGCTTTTCGGCAGCGATGATTATGACCCGATCCATATTGGTTCGAGTGAATGCTGGCTTTCTTTTGAGCTGGATGCGGCGTTGGAGGCGGGGGTGGCAGTCCCACTCCCTCACGGATTCGGCGTCAGCTTCCAAGCGGGCGTCGCGCCGAAGTTCGCGACCTATGTTCTGATTCCGGAACAACAAGCGGCCGCAATCAGTTTGCGTCAGGCTCTTGAGAACACGGTCAGTGCTTTCAGAATCCTGAACAGCGCCGAGGACGTGCTCTCCATTCCCGCAGGTGTCATCCACACCAGCGAGCTGGCGGGCACGGTTGCAGTAGGCGGTTCGTGGGCCCTGCCAGTGTCGGTCAATCAAGTCAGCCTGGCAGATGCAACGTTGCCGTTTCACGCGGAAGTGTCCGTCGAGCCCGAACTCATCTTGAGGGTGGCGGGTCACATCACGGTTGACGCCACCTTCAGCATTCGCTTCCGACGAATGGATGAGGGCCGGATTCGGATCGGACTCTACAAGAAGCATGGGACAGACTTTAGGCCAGTCTTCACCGCGGCGGCGGGCATCGGAGTCGACGTTGGCGGCACGGACCTGGTGGACACGCTTCTCTCGGCGGTTGACCCAGGAATAACGGCCGTGACCTTACGCCCGGATGAAGTGGCGAAGTTCAACGAATCGCTGAAGGCCAGCATCGATCACAGCCTTGCCATATCGCTGAACGCGGCGTGCTCCGCTGCGAACTCCGATGAAGCAGCTATGGTGTACGAGATAGATATTTCGACCGGCGACCGTGCGACCAGGGATGCCATCAGCGAGGCTCTGCATGGACAGTGGACAGCGATTTCGCACCTGCCGAATGCAAAGAAGATCCGCAATGTGGTCACTGAAACGTTAGCGACAAAATTCAGTTTGAAGCTGAACCTGCTCGGGCTCTACAATTACCGGTCGGTCGCCGAGTTTGTGAAAACCATGCAGGTGCTGACAAGCTACGAGGACGGCTCCGTCACCATCACGGACACTGCGACGGCCTCTGAGATCGGTACGGCCTCGGTAGCACTCGCCGTGGACGGCGAACGGCTTCGTAAGGCGCTCTACAGAGGCTTTGTGATGACCGCCACTTATCAGGCTCTGCTAACCGGAATCCGGACGGAAGTGCAGTTGAACGCAAGCCAGGATTTTCTTCTCTACGACGCTGCTATGGGGTACCGGCAGGCGCTGAAGCAGTTGAACGCCGGAGAGGTTCTTGGAGCGATGAAGCCGGAGGTCAAAGCACAGTTCCCCGTAAACGGCAGCCCGGTGAAGCACGCCCGATTCGCAGCGAACTGCACATATTCGAACAGCGACGTCATGCATTTCTTCTTCTCCGATCCTGAAAAGCTTACGGCCCATACGGCTGCAGAGTTGAAGACGATTGGCCGGAATGTGCTCGCCGCGCTGCTGGACCCACAAGACACGACTGATCGAGAGCGCATCCAGGTTTTGCAAAGCGATGCGAAGTGGGCAGAGATGGACTCAAATCCAGCCAGGATTCTGCCTCCCTTTTCAGCAGACTGGTATGACATCACCGAGTGGGCAGAAGCGCTCGCGAAGGCGGGGCGATTGCTTGCCGATGCCATCGTGTACGGAAGGAAGCTACCGGGAGATCCGACAGCCGATCCGACCTTCCGGCAGAAACGAGCCGTACTGGCGGGAGCTCTGGACGGGGTCACGCACAAGACTCGATCTGCTTTTGAGAAGGCGTTCCCCATTTGCGTTATGGCGACGCTGGCGGGAGTGACTTCGGGTCCCAGGCAGGCGGCAGTTTTTGAGGCCCAGTGGAACAGCTTGACCATTACGAGCAACAAACCTGCCGAGGCCACGCAACGTTTGACGGCGGTCGTCTAGGCAGGGCCAGCGACTCAGATTCCGGGGCAACAAGTTCTTAAGAGCCAGCCACACTGCCGGTAAAGGCCTAACAAAGACAATGAGATGCAACTCTAGTGCCCGGATTCTAGTCTTCGAGAGCTTCG
>JAOAPP010000303.1 GCA_025462985.1 Bryobacterales bacterium
GTGTTTAGCGCGCTGCCGCGGCGATCAGCCGTGATGTTTTGCATCACGAAGTTATTTTGCCCGGCCACCAGGAAGGCATTCATGAAGTCGTAGACCTGAATGTTGGTGATTCGGTTGGATTCGGCCAACTGTGTCAATCCGCCGCCATTGGTCTCGACTACGCCCTTCCCTTTTACATTGATGGCCATACCGAAAATATGGTTGTTGTCCTGCGTCGCGGAATCAAACAGCAGGTGATCGAATGTGCAGTAGTCGGAATCAAAGACGTAGGCCAAGGAGAATAGTTCTCCATTACCGCCCGACATCTGGTTATCGTGCGGAAAAGTAGGATGGTAGCCCAGTGCCGTAAGCAAGGCGGTATCGCCGAACGGATAGGCTCTTGGCGTAGTGCCGGTGAAGCGCAAATGTAAGTTGCGCAGCACGGAGTGCGAGGATCTGTCGAAAATAAACACCGGAATGCTGGTGATCTTCCATTCGATAACGGAGTCCGGAGTGCCGTCCGCCGCCAAGTGACCCTGAATCGTCGTATTCGAAGGAACAACCAGCAGGCTCTGGGAAGGTATTGTCACTCGTCCAATAACGTTCTGAGCCACTCCAGTAAACTCGATTGGAAACGTACCTGCCGGCAATAGCAGAGTTCCTCCACCCGCTCGCGCGAGTGTCCTGAATGCAAACTGAAATGCACGTTGACAATTGTGCTCCGGCTGTCCACAGCTTGGATCGAATTCGTGCAGGTTGTAAGATTTATAAGCACCTCCGCCGACCGCCTGGGCCCATATACGGCTTGCCGGGAAACAGACTGAAATCAACAACGGCGCCAGGATAACCGGCTTGGCAGATCTAAATTGCGCTCGCAAACATTAAGGATAACCATGAGTTTTTACAAAGCTATTCCCTCTGGTTGATTTCGTCTCGATGGCATAGCGCGTCAGTCCGTCACCACCGGGTTGAAGCCGGCTTGGTTGTCCGCCATCTCCCACCGGTTCAATTTGTTCAGCAATGATTTGTAACAGATGTTTAACTGGCGCGCCGCAAGCTTTCGATTCCATTTCGTCTGTTCCAGGGTTCGGAATACAAGTTCTCTTTCCGCTTGCTCGGCTGCATGACTGGAACAGTCTTTCAGTGAGCGCCCCGGCTCAACCGCCGAGTCTGTTATCGGAGGCGTCCGACCGAGCTCTGAGAGGAGAGTATCCAGATCACCCAGAATCAGGAATCGCTTAAGTACATTTTCGAGTTGGCGCACGTTACCAGGCCAGGAATATTGGCACAATGCCTGGAGCAATTTTTCCGGCAAGTTGGGAACTGAATGATCGTGCTGTTGCCGATGCTTCTCAACAAAATGCCTGCAGAGAATCGGGATGTCCTCCGGGCGCTCCCGCAGCGGCGGAATATCAAAACGAATCACGTTCAGCCGAAAATAGAGATCCTCACGGAATTCTCCGCTGGCAACAGCCTTTTCCAGATTTCGATTTGTCAGTGCCAGCACACGCGCTTGAAGCCGCAGCGTGCGAACTCCTCCCAGACGGCTAAACTCGCCATCTTGAAGGATGTGCAGAAGTTTCGCCTGAAGACGCGGGTTCAGCTCCCCGATTTCATCCAGTACGATCGTTCCGTTCCCGGCCAACTCAAATTTCCCCGGCTTTTGGTGAAGAGCCCCCGTGAAAGCACCGCTGTCATATCCGAAAACCTCAGACTCGAAAAGGTCTGATGGGAGGGCGGCACAGTTCACTCTGACAAAGGGTTCTTTCGCTCGTCTCGATTGGTTATGGATAAATCGCGCCACCACCTCTTTGCCGACTCCTGATTCGCCCAGAATCAAAACGGGGAATTCCGTATCTGCGATTCGCGTTGCAACTTCCCTTATGTGGCGTATCTTTCCGCTCTGCAACGTTACATCACCACCGAAGCTTCCGGAGTGACCGCAGGTCGGTTCGCCCGCATGCGAGGTTGACCCCACCGCGGCATGGATAGCCTCTTCCAGTTGCTCATCCTTGAACGGCTTGGCAAGATAATTCGAAGCGCCCATCTTCATTGCCTGGACCACGGTACTCACGTCTGTCATGGCAGACAGCACAATGGTTGGAACCGGATGTTCAAGCTTTTTCATCTGTGCCAGGACATCGAGACCGCCGGTCTTCGGCATCAGCAAATCCAAAAGCAGAAGTGACGTTGGAACCTGGGAGTTGAGACGCGGCATCACCAGATCGCCCGAGTCCACGCACTCAGTTTTAAATCCAAGTGAGCACATGTAAGTCGATAGGTACTGTTGAATTGAGTGGTCGTCGTCGGCGATCAGGACTCGCTTCTTCGGGGAGGTGGTCATAATATCCTATGCTCGATTCATTCACTTACCTGAATTAGAGGTAAGGTCAATGTGGTGCTTCGCCATTTGCCTGAGCTTGAGGCTACAGAGACCCATCCGCCATGAAGCTGCACCACATCCCGGATCAACCCGGAGCCTAGAAGGTTATCTGCTCTAGAGTGGCTAGACTTGTCACCTGGAAGCCGGTCAAGTACTTGATTACTCGTTTTTCCATTCGAGACCTGAATTGACATCTCCTCTCCTTCAGTCGCAATCTTGAAGTCCACCCGTCCGCCTGCTCCAGCGGCAGAGATGGACCTAGCGAGTACTTGGACCAAAACAGCTTGTATTCTCCGGCGGTCACCGAACGTGATAATGGGCCTGGAAGCAACTCTCTCCTCGAGTGCTACGGCCTGCCGAGAAGCTCGTCCCTGGCATCGCTCAATAGCGTTTTGGGCCAACTGCGCAACGTCCACCGGCTCAAGCGCCAGGTCCACCCGCTCGCACTGATCGAACCGGCTCGCAAGGGCGATCAACTCGTTTGCATTGTCGAGCACATTCTTCAACATTGTCGGCAGAGCCTGCCTACGCTTTTCAGAATGGCTCACGACCGCCAGGTTCGCGTACCCTCTAATCGCGACTAGCCTGTTTCGTAACTCGTGAAGGAAGTGCGCCAACTGATGCGCCCTGATCTGATCGAGAGCTTGCTTCTGCTGGTGCGGTGATATCCGAGCCTTGGCCGTACCACTATCCATGCCGCAAAGAGCTCCCCGTCTCAGCTTTGCCAGCTCCATCGTCGTCTGGCTTGCTTCCAGTCCGTCTTCTTGCAGGTACATGGCCAACTCTGCACATCTGCACCCGAACTGAACTTGATCGGCTTACTTCCACTCCAACCACTTTTCTGCGCACGAGTGACTAACTGCTCCGGAGCAGCCGCACACTTGGCAACTCGCTCCCGTCTATTTACCCTGAGAAACAGAAGTATACGGCAGATTGCACATATACCACTCTGTCAATTAAATGGGTTAGTACTACCGGCAAACCTCCGGTACTTCTATAAGGTTTGGGGGTTCGCACACATCCGTAGGGTGGCCTATAATACTCCTACTCTCGCGCTTCTATCGCAGAGGATTGATTGGAGCCTCGCGTTGGAAAGAAAGTCGGTGCCGCTCGGAACTAGGAGTTCGGTATCCGCATGTTCGCGCCCGGAACAGCATCCCACAAATAGCCTTGACGTCCTGCCGCAGGCCGCCTGCATCTTTGCGAAGGCCATCGATGCAGAGTCCGCCTTCTCCGGACTTGCCGAGCTGTGTGCCCGCGAAATGGCTGACTGGGCTTTCGCAACACTTCTCGGTGAGCGATGCGAGATCCGTCAGCTCTGTGTCTCGTGTGCGAGGTTCTCTTGCTCTGACCTTGCCGAACAACTGCGCCAGCACTGCCTTTTTGGCGCACTCGCTCGTGACCGCAGCGTTTCCGTATTGAGTACGCTGGATCAACCACTTCTCTTGAACAGGCTCACCGGTCGTTCGCTCGTCCGCTTAGCCGATGGCTTGGATCACTCAAAGCTCCTGAGGAAAGCACAAATACGCTCCATGCTTCTGGTGCCGATGTTCTACCGAGATCGGCTCTTCGGTATCCTGACTCTATTCAGATGCAAAGGGCGTCGAGGCTATAGTGCGTCCGATCTAGCCGCCGCCCGCGCCTTATCGGCCTGGAGCAGCATGGCTCTCGACACCTTAGGTCAGCTTCAGAGGGCGAACAAGCGCAAGCTGCGACTTGTAAAGGAAATCGAGCGCCGCAAGAACGTCGCCGCTGGAGTCGGTCACGAGCTTCGAAACGCATTGGCGCCGATAAATGGGTGGACAACATCATTTAAGAGCAACTCTGTATTGATGTCTGATGCGACTTTATCTGCCGGCATCAACGCCATTGAGAGAAACGTAGCTACGCTTGCCCGTTTGACCGAGGATTGCTTAGGCTCTGTGCGACTCCGAAAGGGACAGATGAGCCTGGAGCGCGAGCCACTGAACCTGAACCATGTAGTCAGCGCGGCTATTGAAGATGTCCGGCATCTCGCGCGCGCCAAGGGCGTTCACTTCGTCGAGCATCTGTCCGACAGTCCACTCAGAGCAAACGGTGACGCCCTCCGCTTACGTCAGGTATTCACTAACGTTTTGATTAATGGGGTGAACTACACAGAAGAAAACGGTACAGTGACAATCTCGTCCAGATTGCGCGGTGAGCAGGCGGAAGTCGAAGTAGGCGATACCGGGGCCGGGATCGAGCCGAGCTTACTCGAAGAGATCTTCCAGCCTTTTCAACGCGGAAAGAACACGGATCAGCCAGTATCAGAATCGGGTATGGGGCTAGGACTCGCCATCGCCCGTAACCTCGTTCTTCTGCACGGGGGCAAAATCTGGGCCGAGAGTGAAGGCCCAGGGCATGGCAGCACCTTTTATATTCGATTGCCTCTTTCAGGGCCGGTAGCAACTGGAAGGATGCCACTGCCGATCGCACGCCCCATCGAGTCACGTCATCCGGTCCGTATTCTCCTGGTCGAAGATGCATACGACGTTCTGACAGCCATCAAAATGGAGCTCGAAACATTGGGACACAGGGTGTTTACCGCAACCAATGGCATCGATGCCGTCGAGACAGCGCGGAGGGAGCTGCCCGACCTCCTGATCTCTGACCTCAAGATGCCCGGATTAAATGGCTATGACTTGATCCGTCAGATTCGTTCTACCTACCAGGTGTCGTATATCCCGGCCATCGCCCTGACTGGCGCCGGACGGCAGGAGGGCGGCCGGCGCGCTATCGCGGCGGGGTTCGACACGTGCCTGTCCAAACTGGCGGACCTGAACGAGCTCTCGAACGCCATCGCGAACCTCACCGCTCAGCAACGCACCTGCGGTCAACAAAACGGAATCGCGTGACCAGAATGCGGAATTCCTTTTCTCCCCCCGCATGCAGCGCTCTTCCACCGGAGCATCTCTGCCGACATTAAGACGTGTATTTGGAACACAATAGAAGGCGCGCTCCAGTCGGACGAAACGGCCAGTCGCTTGCTTCTCTTTTAGAGGCTAACGGCAGGACTGAAGCGGGTTCCAGCTTCGGGACGTGACGGAGCGATAGCTATACCCTCTTCAATGACCAACTCCGCCTGGCGGATTCACCAATCGCTGGGCTCAAATAAGAGCGTCAGTTATCAGCAATTTCACTAAGGCGAGTATGCTGCGCACACAACTTGGATATGCAATAGCCATCATAGCTTTCACGGGAACTTCACTCCTGTGTGACGACGGACTCAAGCGACGGACCGATGCAGCCTCACTTTCAGGAGTGGTCTACGTGCTAGGGCCAGCCGACCAGGTTGAGGTGTGGGCGCTGGGGGCGGAAGAGATCTCCGGCAAGCCGTTGCGCATCGATGCTGCCGGATATGTAGACGTTCCGACGGTCGGGCGTTTGAAGGCTGGCGGCCTCACTCTTGAGCAGTTCAAGGGCACATTGGTGTCAAAGCTTCAGTCACAGCTTAAAGATCCGCAAGTCACCGTGAGCATTGTCAGTTATGGAAGCGAGCCCGTTTCGGTCATCGGCGCCGTCAATAAGCCGGGTGTCTACCAGCTCGAAGGGCCTAAAACCTTGCTTGAGGTCCTATCTCTCGCAGGCGGACTCAGCAACGACGCGGGCAGCACGGTCAGGATACTTCGAGCGGAAGAGAACACTGATCGAAAAGCCTCCAATGTGCCGGCGCCCAACGAGCGTACCATCGTAGAGCTCAACCTGGAAAGCATCGTAGAAGGAAGTAAGTCGGCAGGAAATATCCTGATTCAGCCTAATGACGTCATCTCGATTTCGCGAGCCAAGGTGGTGTATGTAGCAGGGTCCGTTCACAAGCCTGGCGGCTTTTCACTCGGTGAACGTGACCAGCTTTCCATACTTCAGCTGTTATCGCTTGCTGAAGGGCTGAACGCTACGGCTGACGCGCAGAGGGCTAAAGTATTCCACACGGCAAAGGATGGGGTCAAGCGTTCGGAGACATCACTGAACGTCAGAAATGTGCTGGAGGGCAAGGGCCCAGACGCATATCTGGAGCCTGAGGATGTCCTCTTTATTCCTGACAGCAAACAAAAGGGCGCTGCGCTGCGCGCCGCTGAAATAGCGATTCAAATGGGTACCGGCGTTACAATTTGGCGCGCCGGCGGGCTTCGATAAGGGCCTTATTTTATGGAGAAAAATCGTCCTGGCCGAGCGCTCCGTCGCCGGCCGCAGTTGGCTGATTATGAATCGCGCCTAGTCGCTGCGAGTGCCAACGGGGCCGCATTGCCCCCGCCCGCGGAACTTGACAATGAGGCGCTGCCTAACTACTTCGCTCAAGCATGGAGAAAGAAGGGGGTCATTGCCGGCATCGGGTTCGTCGTCGTGCTATTTACTTTGGGACTGACTGTCCTGCAAACCCCAATCTACGAGGCTCGGGTCAATATGGAGTTGCTCGCCGCCGGCGGTGCTTTCTGGCCTTTCAGAGATGGCGCGCCGCCTTCCGCGGTGAACGACATGACGATCGACTCCTCAATGCAGACGCAGGTTCTGATCCTGCACAGTGAAACGCTGCTGGGCCACGTGGCCGATAAGTTGAAGCTCTACAAGCGGCCAGAATTCAACGTCCGGAGCGGACTGCATCGATACTTCCCGTCGTTACCGAAGCTGATGCGGCAACCGGAAGATACTCCGCGCCAGCGCGCACTCAAGTCCGTCGTAAAGAATCTCGGAGTCCGCCACGAAGCGCGCATTATTGAAATTTCGTTCGATTCGAAAGATCCAGTCCTCGCCGCAGCCGTCGTCAATGCGCTGGCGGACGAATACATCCGGCAATACCAGGACGCAAACGGCAATGCGGCCCGACGCATTAGCGAAGAGTTGTTTGATCAGGCGAAAGTCTTGGATAAGACGCTGGATGACTTTGAACAACAAACCCAGAAATATGCACGTAACTCAGGGATCGTCTTTACGGGCGAGCGAGAAAACGCAGCCGAAGAGAGCTTGCGGTCCCTGGGGGACGAGGTGGCGCGCGCGAAGGCCGAACGCATAGCCAAGCAGGCTCAATACGAAGTGTCCACAAGGTCCAAGCCGGAAGATACGAACCAGGTGGCCGACGATGCGACCCTCAGGGAGTATCAAATTCGCCTGACTGACCTTACCCGCCAGCTGGAGCAAATGAGCCTGCTCTTAACTCCGACCAACTACAAGGTGCAGCAGATCCAGTCCCAGCTGAAGGTCGTGCAGGACGCCATTCACAACCAAGTGGTCACTATCAGAAAGCGATGGGACAACGACTATAAGATTGCGCTCAGCCGGGAAAACCAGTTAGTCCAGCAGTACTCGAGCCAATCCGCCAATGTTGCTGAAATAACGGCGAAATCCGTCCACTACAACACGCTAAAGCAGGAACTGGAAAGTATCAGGACACTGCGGGACGGCATGCTCCAGAAGGCGAAAGAATTGAGCATTGCATCGCAGGTCCCTGCGACTGATGTGCGTGTGGTTGGCAAAGCTGCAATACCAACTCGTCCGTACAAGCCCAGTTACTCGCTCAATATGAGCGTCGGACTGTTTGGCGGATGTTTCCTCGGCCTTCTGGTGGCGCTTGGCCGCGAGAGATACAGCCCGGTCATCCAGACGCCGGGACAAACCTCCAGCTTCCTCCGAATGCCAGAGCTGGCAGCGATACCGGATGCAAAAGGAAAACCGATGTTCCCACTTCAGGCCGCTCGGCTGAAGCGGCTGTGGCTTGCACCGCGTGCTGAGGTCGTTTCCGAGCCCAGGCAATCCATAGTGAAGAACTCGTTCTATGATGCGGTCGCGTCCCTATCCATTCACTGCCGCTGGGCTTCTCCCGTCATCCTGATGACCAGCCCAGGCATCGGCGATGGAAAGACGACAGTCACCGCCAACCTCGGTATTGCGCTGGCAAACACGAACCGTCGGGTTCTTCTGATCGACGGGAACGTGCATAGGCCGCGATTGCACACCATCTTCAATGTTGCCAAAACACCGGGGCTAAGTGACTGGCTGCGTGTCTCTGTTTCCGCATCCGACGAGTTCCCGCTGGCGGCGGCAGTAAATATCGCGGCCGTTCCTAATCTGTATCTGCTTCCCGGAGGAGATCAGCCTCCGGACTCTGCCCTGTTCTATAACAAACGCCTCCCCGCTCTCATCGCGGAATTTCGGGAGCAGTTCGATGTCATCCTGATTGACACTCCGGCGGTCCTGCAGAACTCCGATGCGCGGCTGCTGGGTGGGCTAGCCCATGGGGCCATACTCGTTCTTCGCTGTGGCAGCACAGCGAAAGCCGCTGCTTCTGCCGCTGCTGAACGGCTGCGCGCCGACCGGGTAAATGTGGTCGGCACCATACTTAATGCCTGCCCTGCGGGTGCGGGCCACCTGAATCAGCGTCCAGTTTCTTCACGTAGCTACAGTTTCTGAGGCGCCACAGTGAGCCAAGACTCAGTTCTTGCCGATCTAAACGTCCTTCCATTGAAGGCAAATCCGAAACCGGTGCTGAGCGCCCGACGATCACCGGTGCTGTACTTCGCGGTAGGCGGTTATGTGTTCTTTCTGCCGGTGCAAATCCAGGGGAAAGTCATGAATATCGCTCCGTCGGACTTGTTCCTGATCATCGCGATCCTGAGCGCGATTGGCTCCTTGCGCTTCGTCTCCGGAGTCTGGAGCCCCTGGCACGCAGGACTGATCTTCAGCTTTTTGAGCGGCGTGTTTATCACATTCTCAGGCATCGGCGAGCTAACTCCGTACATCTTCATCAAGATTGTGGGGCTGCTGCTTTTATTTGCCAGTTATATGCTCGTCACGAGCGTGGCGACTGGATGGCAGGATGTCCGTTCGCTTTTGAAGACTTTCGTGACAGCCGTCACCCTCAACTCCGCCCTGGCTCTTGCTGCTTATCTGTCCCCTCTCAGTATCCCGGGAGTGAATTACGGCTCAGACCGGATATCCGGAATGCTCATCGACCCGAACGCATTCGGCGGACTGGTCATGATGGCCCTCGTCATTCATGGCGTGACATACCGCGATGGAAAGCCGCTTATAGGCGGAACGGCAGGATTGTTATGCGGGTGCATTCTGGCGGTTGCTCTTTTTTTGACCTTTTCACGTTCCGCCTGGATGGGTCTGGGTCTGGCAATGGGTGTCGTGGCATACCTCAGGCCGAAGATTCTCATTTCGTACGTACCTCTGGCCTGCCTCGCTGTGATTTGTGCTCTCGTACTGGCGAGTAGCCGCGACTCATCAAAAGCTCTCTCTCTAGCTGAGCGCCGGAACACGGCGGAACAACGGCTAGATCAGATAAAGGAAGCAATCCCACTAATCCGTGAGAATCCTATCCTGGGAGTCGGCATTGGTGGCTTTGTCTACGCACAAAGAACGAAGCAGCCTACGCGTCCTTATATTCACAACACGACAGTGTGGATGCTGACCGACTTCGGACTGGTTGGCCTTACCGTCTTCATCGGCCTGATTTCTTGGATATTTGTGAGAGGGGTACGGGTATTCCGTCGCGTTGGACGCACCGAAAGGCCGGTTATCTTGGGCTTGCTGGCCGCGCACGCCGGAATGTTCGGTGTGTCCGCCGGCATCGAAGCCCTTTACCAAAGACACTGGTGGCTGTTCATGGCGCTCCTTGGCGCCTGCTTCTCCATTTACACAAAGAACAGAGTTCCCGCTCAGTATCCAGCTTTTCGCTAACTAACCGCCATGTGGACCAATCGAAAGCGGCCCATCCGCATTCCGAAAGGCGTTCTCCGGAACGTGTTCTCTCTCTATGGTCTTTACTGCTCAAACTATATCCTGGCATTGATATCCGTACCGTACTTGACGCGAGTCTTAGGTCCGGCCAACTGGGGATTGGTCGCTTTCGTTCAGGCTTTTTGTAGCTATCTTCTGGTGATCGTGGAATTTGGATTCACTTTTACCGGCGCCAGGGAGGCTGCGCGATGCTATGCCGCTCCCGAAAAACTATCCGAGGTTGTAGCGGACGTTTGTGCCGGAAAAGCGGTGCTCGCAGTTCTGTGCCTGGGAATAGCCACATTGGCCCAGTTCGGCGTAAGGACATTTCACGAACACGCGCTCCTCTTCTGGTCTGGCGTGTTTTGGGCCCTTATCCACGGATCCAGTCTGCTTTGGTATTTTCAGGGACTCGAGAAGATGCGAATTGTCGCCGTGTTCGATATGGCGGCAAAGAGCATCGCAGTCGTCGCCACCCTTGTCTTTGTGCGGTCACCCAAGGACGACTGGAAGGTGCTCGGATTGCAGGGAGTCGCGGGCTTGGCGTGCGCGGTTGTGCAAGTTGGCATGGTGTACCGGACGATGCCGCTTCGTTCTCCCAACTGGGGCCGGGTGATTGACGCACTGCGGCGTAGCTCTAAGACCTTCGCGCCCCGAAACGCCTCCTTGATGTACACGCTTGGGAACGCATTTATTCTTGGCCTGTTTGCTCCGCCGCAGATCGTCGGCTTCTACTCTGGTGCAGAACGCATCAGCCGGGCGATAACAGGACTTCTCACACCGGCGAGCGAAGCTGTTTATCCTCACCTCAGCCATGTTGCAAGCCTGTCTCGAGACAGAACGCAAAAGCTGGCACGTCTCGGTCTTCTCGTGATGGGCTGTATCGGGACGGCAATGGGAGTCGCTATTTATCTGTTATCTCCTCAATTGGTCCTGTTCCTGTTGGGGCACGGCTACGAGCCTGCTATCAGAGTCCTTCAAATTTTTTCGCTCCTGGCCCCAGTCATAGCTGTTCGGAATGTGTTAGCTATTCACTGGATGCTTCCGCTTGACCTCGATTCGCATCTGAACATGATCGTCATCAGCACAGGGCTGATCAACATAATTCTCGCTGTGTTGCTTGCCCCTAAAGCCGGAGCTGTCGGAGTCGCTTGGGCAGGAGTTCTCTCACAGGCTCTTGGCGCAGTGGGAGTCTTCTTCACTCTGCGCCTAATGCATTTGAATCCTCTCGAGCGCAAAAAGGATTTGCTCGTCAAATCTTGCGCCTAGCGTTCTTTGAAGTAGAAGGCGCTCAGCTAAGTAACTTTCCATTCCAATGGCCAGCCCCGTGAGGCAGACAATCGAATGAAGCTATTGCATATCGTCGGTGATTCCAAGTTCGGTGGGGGCTCGATTATCATCCTCCAACTGGCCCGGTTGGCACTCGATGAGGGTTGGACCGTATCGGTCCTGACCACCGATCCTGTCCTCCAGAATGAGCTTAAGCAGTTGCATATCGAATCCGTTCCGCTGGATGTGATCAAGCGCAGCATTCATCCTGTTCGGGATCTCCGCGGCCTCTGGGTGCTCTATCGATATCTCAAGAAGCAGCACTATGAAATGGTCCATACGCACACGTCAAAGGCCGGTTTTGTCGGTCGAGTAGCGGCCCGTCTGGCGGGCGTTCCACTGGTTGTTCATACAGCCCATGGCTTTGCCTTCCACGAACGCTCTGGAGCTATTCGCATAAGGGCCTGCGCCTTGCTCGAGCGGATTGCCGCGTGGTGTTGCGACCGGGTGTTCACGGTGAGTGAGTTCCACCGGGCCTGGGCTATCGACCTCGGCATCGCAGGCCCAGACAAGATTGTCGCGATACCGAACGGAGTGGCCGCCGCTCGCGTCAGGCCTTCAATGCAGCGCGACCTTCTTCGCGAGGAGCTTGCAGCCCAATCTGAAGACACTGTCGTCCTGTGCAGCGGGCGCCTTGCGCATCAAAAAGGACTCGATGAGTTGCTCGGTGCAGTGGCTTCACTGAAACGTACGGATTCACTGCCCTTGAAACTCTGGTTTGCAGGTGACGGCCCGCTGCGCTGCGAATTGGAAGCTCGAGCCGCGGAACTCTGTCTCGGGAACGATGTTCGCTTTCTCGGCTTTTGCGATAACGTGGCTGACTTACTCGCCGCCTCCGATATCGTTGCGTTGCCCACCTATCGGGAAGGAATGTCTATCGCGCTGTTGGAAGCGATGGCCGCGGGAAGACCTATTGTCACAACATCAATTGGCAGCAACCTGGAAGCAACCCAAAACGGAAAAGCGGCCCTGCTTGTCCCACCGGGAAACGTTTTGGCTTTGGCCGATGCCATCCGGCAGCTTGCATGCAACAAACAGGCGGCGCAGGACATGGCGCAGCAAGCGAGAAAGACATATCTATCTCTCTACACCGTCGAGCAGATGCTGTCCAGATACCGTGAAGAGTATGTGGCCTTGAAAGCATCTGCCGCTCCCCCGAGCCGGAAGCGCACCGGGACTGAGCGCAGCCATGCTGCCACAAAGCGGTTGCTTGACATCCTGATTTCAGCAACAGCTCTGGTGCTCCTCGGCCCCCTGATGCTGCTCATTGCTCTAGCAGTCCGGCTTGCGTCCCGCGGACCTGCTCTCTTCCGTCAGCAGCGTCTCGGCCGGGATGGTTCAGCCTTCACGGTTTATAAGTTTCGAACAATGTTCCAAGATGCCGCCGATATCCGAAATCCCGATGGCTCTGCTTTTACCGGCCGGGCAGATCCCCGAGTCACTAGCCTCGGACGATTCTTGCGTGCAACGAGCTTGGATGAACTGCCTCAGCTGATCAATGTATTAAGAGGCGAGATGAGCCTGGTCGGACCGCGGCCCGACCAGTTGGACCAAATCCGGTATTACACGCCGACCGAGTTAAACCGGCTGCGCGTCAAGCCGGGAATTACAGGCTTGGCCCAGCTCAGTGGACGAAACTCCATCAGTTGGATGCAGCGCAAGCAGCTCGATCTGGAGTATGTGGAGCGTCAGTCACTATGGCTCGACTTAGAAATCCTCTTGAAGACGGCACCCTATGTTGTGATGCAGCGCGGAGTGTTCGAGCCGTCGGCCTCAGCCGAACCCAAACTTCCGGATGGGAGCGGCCAATGAGTACAGAGATCGCTATGGTGAGCGCAGATCCTCTATCTCCGGGTCTGGTGCGTCGTTTGCCTCAGTCGTTCCGATCCTATGCTCGTTATGTTCCGGAAGCCGCATTGCGCCGGTACGCCACGAGCCGGGTCACAAGCCTGATAAGCAACCCCGACGCCTTTGTCAGTGTCGTTCGAAAGAACGGTGTCATGCGGGGTCTGGCCTGCTGGCGAAAGCTTCTCTGGGACACCCAGATGTTTGGCTTTCCCGCAGCGCGGCTGGAACTGTTGCTTTACGACGGCGATTATCATGAGGGGCGCGCAATCGTCTCTGATCTCACCCAAGGTGTCGTGGAAGGTTGCCGGGCAGCTGGGATCGAACACATCATTGCACGCATCGACGCCAATGATCTGCCGAGTCTGCACGTCCTTGAGAAGGAGGGCTTCGAGACCATCGACGGCATTCTGACATTCTCATTGCGCTTGCCGCAGGAAAGAATTATTCCAACCGCCACCGGGTTTGAAATCAGACACTTTCAGCAGGCGGACCTGGAGGACGTTCTTTCGATTGCCCGCTCCGCTTACGTGTTCGATCGGTTCCATGCCGATCCGTCACTTACCCGTGAGATCGCCGAT
>JAOAPP010000315.1 GCA_025462985.1 Bryobacterales bacterium
AGCTGGGTCCCCTATAATCGGTTTTTTGAGCTCCAATCCCGAACCGACGAGACCCAGCCACAAGCCTAGCTACGATTTTTCTATTCCGGCACTCTCGCCGAAAGCTGCAGCACCGCCACTTCGTCCCAACATCCTCACAGTCGCCTCGATCCTCGGGATCGTCTTTTTCCTGCTCTCCGGATTCTTTCTGCTGCCGCTCACCGGATTCCAGTCAAATGAGGTGAGGTTCATCTACGACCTCTGGCGCCCGCAAGAGGCGCTGACCACAATTGCTCTTGGCAAGCATCTTCTTCCGTCGATGTTGATGCCCCACCTGGGAGCGCTCAGAAGCTGGGTGTACGGGCCCATCCTCAGCAATTTTGGATCGTCAGTTTACGCGGTCAGACTCCCGACGCTGTTACTGGCAGCGCTGACCATTGTCATGACAGGCAAGTTGACGCGGCGCATTCAGGGAAGGACGGCTGCAACGGTCGCGGTCGTGCTGTTGAGCACGGACGTAATCTTCCTCTCCTCTTCGGTATTCGATTGGGGTCCGGTAGTTCTCGGAAGCTTTCTGCTGGTCTCCGGGCTCCTTTGCGCTCTGAAGTGGTACCACGGCGGCCGCGATAGGTTTGCATTCTTGACCGGGCTGGCGTACGGACTTGCCCTCTGGAACAACACACGCTTCCTCTGGAATCTGTTCGGAATGCTCGTTGCTTTGTGCATCCTTGCCCTGCCGCTGGTTGTGCGGCGCTGGACATGGAAGCCCGCTGCATTGCTGGTGCTGGGATTATGTCTTGGATCGTATCCGCTCCTGAAATATCACGTTCAAGCTGACGGGAGCAGGATACGAACGCACTCAACAGATGCAACAGATGGGCGGTCTGCCCCCTCAGCCGACGTGGATTGGCCAGTTCCGAATGTCGATCGCCAGCCTCATTCACTCGGACGCTCGGCGAACTCGTCCGCCCGCCTCGTCGCCGGGCTCCTGCTCATCGGATTCGGCTTGGTCATCGCTACGTCGACCCAGCGCAAGTGGATCCTGTTCTTTCTCATTTCGGGATGCTTCGGCTGGCTGCCATCGGCAACGGCTCCAGACGCCGGGCCCGCCGCGCAGCAATCCGTAATCTTCTGGTACACGGCCCTTGCGTTGTCAGCTGGATGCCTGGCACACTGGCGCAAGCCGGCCAATGTTGCGCCGAAAGTTGTTGCCGCTGTCATCGCGATGCTCGTCGTCGCGGGGGCGTTCACGGTCAGCATCGAGTACGAAAATCTGCTCCGCCACGGCCCAACCATACCCTGGACAAATGCCGACGCCGCGCTCGCGTCAAAGCTCTCCGAACTCGGTGCGAAACGAGCGGTGACCGCAGACTGGGGAATTGCCAACGTGATCGCCGTGAGAAGTTCGGACCGGATTGCCGTGGACGAGCAGGTGTTCAACCTGAACGGCGGAAAGTTCGACCGTGAGCACTTTGAAACATGCAAAGCGCCCGAATGTTGGATCGTCAGCCATGTTCCCCAGAGTCCCCTGCTGCCCAAGGCGTCCCAACTGCTCAGAAACTCCTTGGACGCCGACGGATTCCAGAGGAGCAATGAGAGCACGGTGATCGACACCCACGGAACCCCCACCTTTCTCGTATTCGCAGTACATTCTCCACAAAGGAAAGCACAACCCGACACCGGCCCTCCTCCGCCGCCAATAGTGAGCAGCACACCGGCCTTGTTCGCGACTCCCACCGTGATCCTCAGTTCAAGTGGGATCGGTCGCACGATCCTTACCTGGCAAGTGCCAGCGGATATGTATATCGAGGTTCATGTCGACAAGCCAGACGGTGCCGTCTTCGCAGCCAGCAAAGGCCCCGGCACCGGGCAGACGGGCCCCTGGGTTCGGAACGGAATGCAATTCTTTCTGCAGGACGTTTCAAATAGAAAGCCGCGCACTGCTGAAAACACGTTGGCCCATGTCAGAGTAGAGGTCCGCTCCCAGTAGCTCAGTCAGGTCCATTGCTCGACTGACCCGATAAGGACCGAAGCGTAATGCGACCATACAATCCATGAAGTGCCTGATTGCGAGAGCCTCGGCTGGCATCGCGATGCTCTTGATTTGTCTCCCGCTGCTCGCTCAAGAAAACAAGGTCGACCGGGTACTGAGCGAGCTGGACGAGGTGAAGCCACCCTCCGACGTGTCCATCTCACCGGACGGCAAGTGGGTCACTTGGTCCGAGAGGGCCTCCAGCGGCGACGGCACGTCCATATATCTTCTTCTCAATCGTGCGGCTGCCGATGCCCGGCCGGACAAACTCACGGTTCCAAACCAGAAAGAACCTACACACCAGCGGGGCGTGTCGTGGTCCCCCGACAGCTCTCAAATCGCGTTTCTGGCCACCGCCGGATCGGACCAGGAGCAAGTCTACGTCATGGGAATCGCGGACCGCAAAGTTCGTGAACTGACGAACCTGACCGGTTACGTGACCGATGTTCGCTGGTCACCCGACGGCTCGCGACTGTCATTTCTTTACGCCGAAAACGGGGGCGGCGCCGGACCGCTCGCAGCCGCTCCCGCGCAACTTGGCGAAATCGGCAGCGCTATCCACAACCAGAGGCTCACGGTGATGAACGCGCAAGGCGGGGCAATTCGCGCGGTAACGCCGGCAGAATTGAACATCTACGAATACGACTGGGCGCCGGACGGCAAACACTTCGCCGCGACCGCGGCTCCCGGCCCAGCCGACAACAACTGGTGGATCGCAAAACTGTACAGCGTCGATGAAGCCTCCGGACAAATGCAGGTTCTCTACACGCCGCCCGTTCAGCGTCAATTGGCCTTTCCGCGCTGGTCGCCCGACGGCAAAACCGTGGCATTTATTGGCGGACTGATGAGCGACCAGGGATTCACCGGCGGGGACGTCCTCACGATCGCCGGAAATGGTGGACCGGTTCAGAATCATACAAACGGAAAGCGCTTCTCGGTTTCATCACTCAAATGGCAGACCGACACTCGGCTGGCATTTACCGCCGTGTTCAATGGCAGCGGCGAGATTGGAACGCTGCAGCTTCCTGACAACGAAACAGAAATCCTCTGGAAGGGACCACAGGGCGTTCACGAAGGCGGCAATTATCCGAACTTCGCATTTGCTGCCGATGCAAAGACAAGCGCCCTCGTACGCTCAACCTGGCAGGAAGTACCGGACGTCTGGGCAGGTCCAGTTGGTTCCTGGCAGCAGCTGACGCACCTCAACGTTGGCCAAAAGCCGCACTGGGGGAAGGCCGAAAGCATCACTTGGCAGAGCGGCGGGTTTGCGGTGCAAGGCTGGCTGCTCTATCCCGAAAACTTCGATCCCGCCAAGCGATACCCGATGGTGGTCGAGATCCACGGCGGTCCGGCCGGCGCCCGAGAGGCTTCCTGGCCGAGTTCGCACTTTGACATGAGCGTGTTATCCGGCCTTGGTTATTTCGTGTTCTTTCCCAATCCCCGAGGAAGCTACGGCGGAGGAGAGGCGTTTACGCGCGCCAACGTGAAGGACTTCGGAGGCGGCGACCTCCGCGACATCATGGCTGGAGTCGATGCGGTACTCAAGAAGGCTCCAGTCGATCCCGCCCGTCTCGGTGTCACCGGCTGGAGCTATGGCGGATTCATGACCATGTGGACAATCACTCAAACGCACCGTTTTCGCGCTGCCGTAGCGGGCGCCGGCATAGCGGACTGGCTGAGCTACTACGGTGAAAACGGGATCGACGAGTGGATGATTCCGTACTTTGGAGCCTCCGTCTATGACAATCCTGCCGTGTATGCCAGGAGCGCGCCCATAACGTTCATCAAGAACGTGAAGACACCGACCCTCGTCGTAGTCGGCGAACGCGACGCCGAGTGCCCTTCGCCCCAATCTTTCGAATTCTGGCACGCGCTGGATACTTTGAAGATTCCGACGAAGCTGGTCGTGTATCCCGGGGAAGGACATTCGTTTCACGATCCCAACGATCGGCGTGACGTCGTTAGACGTGCCGCTTCCTGGTTCGAGAAGTACCTGTCACCCACAGAGGCGACAACGACCGCTTCGCGATGAAGTTCGCCCGGCATTGCTGGACATAGAATAAGCCCATGGACCTTGTGGTGAACGGAGCGTCACGGCGCATCGAAACCGATCCGGAACGCCCGCTTCTCTGGGTGCTTCGCAACGACCTCGACCTGACCGGCGCAAAATTCGGCTGTGGTGAAGGGCAGTGCGGCGCTTGCACCGTTCTAATCGACGGAGTCGCTCATCGGTCCTGCCTCACGCCCGTGGGCTCCGTTGCGGGCAAGGAAATCACAACCGTTGAAGGTCTGGCGGACGGCGAGCGCCTTCATCCGGTCCAGCAGTCCTTCATCGATTGCGATGCCATGCAATGCGGCTACTGCACGCCGGGCATGATCATGCAAAGCGTCGCGCTTCTGCGCAAAGATGCCGCTCCCTCAGAATCGGAGATCAAGCAACAGCTCGAAGGCAATATTTGCCGCTGCGGGACCTATAACCGCATCGTCGCAGCCGTGCAGAAGGCGGGCCAAGCCATGGCCTCCCAAGCGAAGGAGCGATCCCATGCCTGACACTGGCTCTGATCGCCGCGGCTTTCTGAAATCGCTTGGAGGCGGCCTCCTGGTCCTGCTGACTCTGGACGACGTCGGCGTCGCCCAGGAATCAGGCGGTTCCGGACATCACAGGGATCAGGAGCTTCCGCAGAACGTTGGTGAGTGGCTGCACATCGCTCCTGACTGCCGCATCACCGCCTTTACGGGCAAGGTTGAAGTCGGTCAGAATATCCGAACCTCCTTGGCCCAGGCGGTTGCCGACGAACTGCGCGTTCCTCTGGATTCAGTGTTACTCGTCATGGGAGATACTTCCCTGACCCCTTGGGACGCCGGAACGTTCGGAAGCCGAACGACTCCCACCATGGCGCCCCAGCTTCGACGAATGGCCTCTACCGCGCGGGAAGCCCTGGTGAGCGAAGCAGCCAAACGCTGGAACACCGACCGGAATCGCCTTCATGTGACCGACGGCTTCGTGCAGCTAAGAGCGTCAGGACAGAAAGCGGCCTTCGGTGAACTCGCCGCGAAAATCGATTGGGTCAATGTGATCGGTCTGACCGATCACGTCACTGCGCCCCCGCACTG
>JAOAPP010000374.1 GCA_025462985.1 Bryobacterales bacterium
AAAACTTTATGACCCACCCTTTCCGAACTTTAGAAGGTGTTTTCGAGGCGCCTATGGACGGACACTTAGGTCCGTTCGGCATCCCCGCAATGAGCCAGCAATTCTATGAGACCGATACGAATCGCGGCTTCGTTCGCGGGTACACGCTTCTGTTAGAGCGCTCGTTTGGCCCTCTGCACCAGGCATGGGGCAGCTTTTCGAATCATCCTGTTGCTTGGGGAGAGAATCACCACAAGGTCATGCGTCAGCGTTTCCCGCATTTGATCCGGGTAACAGTGATGGGCGAAGACTTGCCTGAAGAGCGTAATCGCGTCGAGATTGACCCTAATCTGAAAGACACGAGCGGCATCGCTGCCCCGCGTGTGGTTTACAGCTATAGCGAGAACAGTTTGAAGATGCTGGAGCATGGCGGGAAAATGGCGCGTCAGAGTCTCGAGGCAGCTGGCGCAGTCGAAATTCTAGACAGCGGTCCCGTAACTCCCGCCTATCACTTGATGGGAACGGCGCGCATGGGCGCAAATCCGCGGAGGTCTGTCGTGAATGCATCGCACAGGGCGCACGATGTTCCCAATCTTTATGTAGTCGACGGAAGTTCGTTCGCAACCTCAGCGGCCGTGAATCCGACCTCGACGATTGGTGCGCTTTCGTTGCGAGCTGCTGAAAAGATCTGGGAAGAGCGGAAGGGTTAGTCCGCCCGGCTTATTCGAATACACCCACCGGCATCTGGCCAACAGCCGAAATGAGAGGCCGAAACTCCATGAAGGGCAGCAAGTCGCGATCGATCTCGATGCCCGGAGCGACTTCGATCAGTTCGAGTCCTTCGGACGCTAGACGGAACACTGCTCGTTCGGTGATGTAAAGCACGTCTTGGCCACGCTTCCTTGCGAAATCTGCCGAAAACGTGATGCGTTCGACATCATTGACGAATTTGTGAATCTTGCCTTGCTGAACGACGGTAAGCCGACCATGGGACCACGACACCTTGGAGCCTTGTGCATCGAAGGTTCCACAAAAAACCACCTTCTTGGCATTCTGAGCGATCTCCATGAAGCCGCCAGGGCCGATCAGATTTCCCGCGAGATGGGACACGTTCACATTTCCGAAGCGATCGGCCTCTCCCATTCCGAGAAAGGTGATGTCGATTCCACCACCGCTGTAGTAATCGAACTGTTCGATAGAGGGAACAATTACTTCCGGATTGCTGGCGGCACCGAAAAGTCTGTCGTCGAGCATGCGCCCGTTATGGACGCCCTGCTCCACGCTCATCCAGAGGTCCTCGGACTTGCCCTGTTCGGCAATCACGCCGAAGATACCCCCCGGAATGCCAAAGCCGAAATTCAGAGACGCGCCGTTGCGCAGTTCGAGCGCGGCACGCCGTGCGATGATACGCCGCTCCAATTTGTCGGGCACTGCAATGGTTGTCTGCGCAAGGTGAGCTCGGCGCGCGCCACAGATGCTGGGATCGTAGCCGAGTCCATAGAACTGTTGCTGAGCGGGATCCTCAACGACGGCATTGACAAATATTCCGGGTACTCGCACGAAGCGCGGATGTAAAGTTCCGGCTTCTACAATTTGCCGTACCTGAGCGAGAACGCGGCCGCCGCTGTTGTGCGCTGCCAAAGCGATGGTGTGAATGTCCATGTCGATTGGCTCCTCTTCAGGACTGATGTTGCCGCGAGTGTCGGCGTAAGTGCCACGGATGATCGCGACGTCGACTTTAAAGGGCTTGTAGCGAAGAATCTCGCGCCCATCAACATGCATTACTTCCACCAGTTCTTCACGGCTGCGACGATTACAGCGTCCGCCGCCGTAACGAGGATCGACAAAGGTTCCCAGACCCGAATGGGTAAACAAGCCGGGCCGGCCCGCACCGATTTCGCGCAACAACTGTTGGATCACACCCCCCGGGAAACAATAAGCTTCGATCTTGTCTTCGCGAATGAGTTGCTGGATCTTCGCAGACCAGGTGAAATGCGCCGCGATAACCTTACGCAGCATGCCCTCGTAAGCAAAGCGATTTGTTCCGAGCGCATCCCGATCACCCAAGCCAAGTGAGTGGACCAGCGTCAAGTCGCATGGATGTCCTGTCTCAAGGAAGCGTTGCTCTAGTGCTGCAAAAATGGCTTCCGCCGAAACCATTCCAGCGCCGTTCCCGCTGATGGCAACAGTGTCGCCGTCTTTGACTAAATCCGCCGCGCCTCGGGCGTCAATAAATTCCGTCGTGCTCATGCTGGTTTCACCGGTTTAGAAAAACAGGCTTGCGCTTTTCCCGGAATGCGCGCAATCCTTCCGCGCAATCCTCGGTGGAGAGCGCCTGAGCGGCAGCGCTGGCATGGTGTTGACGAAGATCTGCATGCATGCTGGCAAGGATGCCTTTGGTTAATGCCATCGCTCCGGGCGCATTGGCGCATACCCTTTCCAGCCAGCCATTCAATTGCCTTTCCAGATCGTCCGCATCTTCAGCCAATGCTGTAATCAAGCCCCAATCAAGCGCTTGTGCGCCGGTGATTGGCGCGCCTAGCAACGTCAGGTGCCGGGCGCGTGCCACTCCTATGTTTTCGGCCAGGCGGCGAATCCCCATCCATCCTGAAATCATGCCCAGAGTTACTTCGGGTGAACCGAACTTGGCTGACTTAACGGCGATACGAAGATCCGCTGCCAAGGCGAGTTCGAGCCCACCACCGAGCGCGTGACCTGAAACGGCAGCTATCACGGGCTGGGGCAGCGCGGCCAGGCGTTCAAATACTCGGATGCCGTATAGGATCCAATCACGACCCATGTTATTCGGAGAGAGAGAACCCCAGGCGTCGATGTCACCACCTGTACAGAAAAAGCGCCCCCGAGCGCGGATCACGACGGTTCTCAACTCTCTATCGGATTCAATTTCAGACACGACGGAGTCCAGGCGTTCAAGCATGGGCATCGTGAGCGCATTTCCCTTTTCAGGGCGATTCAGGATGATCTCGCCGTAAATGGCAGCTCCCTGTTCTTTTCGTGAAAACACGATTTCAGATTCCATGCGCGCCTCCTCCAGCATTGTTCTTGCCTAAAATCGCGGAATCGTAAGACCGCCGTCAAACCTCACAGCCTGACCGACGGTATAAGTCAGATCACCTTCGGCCATGGAGCGGACCGTCGCCGCAACGTCCGCGGGAGAACCCCATAGTTGAGCGGGCACACTGTCCGCAATCAGTGCATCGTACTTGTCTTTCACTGCGCGAGTCATGTCCGTATCTATAATTCCCGGCCGAACTTCGTAAACTCCGATGCCTTCGGCCGCCAGCCTCACTCCAAACAGCCGCGGTCCAGAGAGCATACGGCTTTTGCAGCGAATTCGGCCAACGGATCGAAAACGCCGAGCAGCGCGTGGCTATGACCTTGTTCATCACCCGCGATCAGCTCGTCGTAATGAAAATCGTCGCCCGTGTACATGCGTACTCCTTTGGGCAGGCGCCGCCGCATTGCTATTTCATACTGTGGATCGAGCACAGAAAGTTTGATCCCGTCAATCTTCGATTGATGCTCGTAGATCATGGAGAGACAAACTTCCATTGCCTGCGCAAAATCTTGCGAGCCCCAATAACCCGTCAGGGATGGATCGAAGGCTTCTCCAAGCCAATGCAATATCGCAGGGCGGGATGTCTGCCGCAAAAGTTTTCCATAGATCGCGCGGTAATCATCGGGCCCGCGTGCGCAAGCAGCCAAAGCCCGGCTCGCCATCAATATGACTTGGCCACCTTGCCCTTCTATGAACTCACACTGCTCCTCGTACGCCGATTGCACCCCTTCGAGTGTTGACCTTCGGTCCACATGGGGAAGCTTCATTTGCACGTCGCACGCTCCAGGAGATCATAGAACGAGGCGTAAAGCCCCGTTCTATCGAACAATGCTTACGCCGTGGCTTTAGCGGGTTCTTGACGTGTTGTCCGTTCGACCGGAGCCTTGAGTGGAGGGAGGCCCATCTGACTGCGGCCAAGCGGGGTGAGATCAGCCTCTGTGGCACGGCCATTAAAGTCTACTTCGAAGTTATCGGGCGCGAAATCGGGTGGCGTTTTGCCTGACAGGAACGCTGGCACCTGTTTGGCCATGTACGAGGTATTCTTCTCGCAACCGACGGTTGCGGGAATGTACATGACATTGCTATAACCATCGCCCTTGTGATCGTTCTCTACGGCATGAACTACATAGCGTCAGATCTCGAAATGTTCAACTGTCGTTGGGAAATCGAAACAGAGAAGGGAAGAGCCCCGTGACAGATTAGGCGGTCTCTTAGTCAAGCCGCTTCTGGGGCGCGAGCTGCCGCAAGTCGAATCCGCGGTTCTGCCAAATGCCGCTACATGTCAGTTCCACGTGTCGGGCGAGTTGATCCAAAAGGGCAAATCCGACAAACCATGCGATCCGTCTGATACCCGTACTCTTCAGGCAACCCGGCGCTCGTAACGGTGGTGGAGACCACCAACCCGCCTCTGAGGGTTGCACAACGCGCGGTTTGGGACAATCCTTCCGCAGCCCTAAATGCGTGCGTGTCCGATGGTAGTAGGCGCAATAGGCCCTGAGGTGAAGCTTCAAGCTGCGTTCGTTGAACACGATCATGTGATCCAAGCACTCCCGTCGAATGCTGCCAATGAGGCGCTCAATATACGCACGCTGCCAGGGCGAACGCGGAGCCAACAAAACTTGCTTGATTCCCATCACCTTTAGCTGATCTACAAACTCCTGGCCGAAGATGCGATCGCGATCACGCAACAAAAATCGCGGTGCCCTCTCCCACGGAAAGGCTTCCCGAAGCTGGTGAGCCGTCCACTCGGCTGTGGGATGCGCTGTCACCGCGAAGTGAACGATGCGCCGACGCTCGTGCGCCAGCATCAGGAACACGTACAACATCTGAAACCGGATGGTCGGCACGGTGAAGAAGTCGAGGGACACGAGGCTCTGGAGACGGTTTTCCAGGAAGGTTCGCCAGGTCTGAGGGTGGTTTTCGGCTGCGCACCAGATACTTACTGACGCTGGTTTCGCCAATGTCGATACCAAGCTTCAGGAGTTCCCCGTGAGTGCGCGGTGCGCCCCACCCGTATTTCTCGCGGCTCATGCGGGCGGATCAGTTCGCGAAGCTCCGGTGACACGGCGGGGCGTCCGGGCTTGCCTCGCTGGATTTTCCAGGTCCAGAACATTCGAAATGCCTTGCGATGCCAGGCAATGACGGTGTCGGGCTTCACGATCACCAGGGCAGAGCGCCACTCGGTCCACACCCGAGAAAGTCCAATCCACAACAGGCGATCCGAGTTGTTCAATAGCAGACGTTTCTTTGCCGAGCGCTGAAATACTCCAAGCTGATGACGAAGCGCGACGTTTTCCAGCTGCAAAGCGGCGCGGCTTTTCGGCAGGGATGACAGCGAGGCGAGCGTGATGGGCTAGATTGAAAGGAGGAGGGTAAGTCCCCTTTTGTGTTTGGTGCGGAGAGGGGGACTTGAACCCCCACGGTGTTACCCGCTAGCACCTCAAGCTAGTGCGTCTGCCAATTCCGCCATCTCCGCGATCAAAAAACTACTTCGTTGTGCCGTTTTGAGGAGCAGGCTTGGTGGTGTTGCCCGGCTTCGTATTCTTCTGAACTCTGGGCGCCTGCGTGCGAATCACGCTCCCGCTGCTCGCCGCGCCCTGTCGATTAGCCAACACCGCAAGGGTCAAAGCCGTAATCATGAACAAGGAAGCTGCGATTGTCGTCGCCTTGGAAAGAACAGTCGCCGTCCCGCGCGGTCCGAAAACCGTCTGCGAGCCCATGCCGCCAAACGCTCCCGCTAGATCAGCAGCCTTCCCGCTCTGCAACAGAACAACGATAATCAGAAAAAAACAAATGACGACGTGTAGCGTCGTTACCAGGTACACCATTGCCAGGACTAAGTATAGCATCGGGCGCGTCTGACACACTCCATGTGTTAGACCTCTCCGGAATTTGCGCCCGGAAGGGCCCCGGCCTGCGAAAACTGCCGGATCGGTGCCAAACTGGAGAAAAATGATCGAATCGAAAGACCCGATCGGGATTCCCGACCTGGCCGATCTGCGCGAAAACTACAAACGTGACAAACTGGACGAAACTCACTGCGACGCAAGTCCGATTCGTCAATTCGCCAAGTGGTTCGTCGAAGCCCAAGCGGCTCGGCTGCTGGAGCCCAATGCGATGACTCTCTCCACGGCGACACCTGACGGCAAACCGTCTGGGCGCATCGTTCTCCTTAAGCAGTTCGACGGCGAAGGCTTCTTTTTCTATACAAATTACGGCAGCCGGAAGAGCAACGAGTTGAACAGCAATCCTCACGCCGCGCTTACCTTTTACTGGGGCGAATTGGAACGCTCCGTTCGAGTGGAAGGCAAGGTGCGCAAGGTGAGCCGTGAACAATCCGAAAGCTACTTTGCCAGAAGGCCAAAGGGAAGCAAACTCGGGGCTTGGGTCTCAACGCAAAGTGAGGTTGTGGCGGGCAGTGAGCCACTCGAAAAAAAGCTGCAGGAACTGGAAACGCAGTATGCCGGAACAGAGGACGTGCCTGCGCCCGATTTCTGGGGCGGATTCTGCGTCGAGCCTGCCTCGATCGAGTTCTGGCAGGGGCGGCCCAATCGTCTGCACGACCGCCTGCGCTATCGGAAAACAGCCGATGGCGGCTGGACATTGGAAAGGCTTTGGCCTTGATTTGCTTGATAGCTGCACGTTACGGTCTACTTGCGCGTCTGTTGACTGTATCTCTCTTGCCGGGTTTGATGTTTCCTCAGACCGCAAAAACGGCGGACGCACTCATTCAAAAGGTGCAACAGCGCTACAACGGAGCGCAAACATTGTCAGTGAACTTCGTCGAAAACTTCACCATCCTCGGCCATCCTCGTCCCCCCGAGTCGGGTACTTTGACTCTTCGCAAACAGGGGAAAATGCGTTGGGATTACTCTGAGCCCAAAGGGAAATTGTTCATTTCGGATGGGAAAAGCGTATTTCTTTACACCGCAAGGGATAACAGGGTAGAAAAAATCCCCCTGAAGAACACTGAAGATATGCGCGCTCCACTGGCTTTCTTGTTGGGGCGACTGGACATGAAGAAGGAGTTTCGGGACTTCCAAGTACGAGATGAACAAGGGGCCGTGTGGCTCGATGCCACGGCAAAGACGGACCTCCTGCCCTACGCGAGCGTCGACATGCAGATCGGGGAAAATGGCGAGATTCAGCAGCTGAAAGTGGTTGGGCGAGACGAATCCGTGACAGCGTTTCGCTTCTCGAATGAACGGTTGAACCCACCCGTGTCGCCGGCGCTGTTCCATTTCGATCCCCCTTCGGGAGCTGAGGTGGTCGACTCAATCGACGCCGCCTCTTCCCAGTAGATAAAGGAACCGTATTCGTGGCTGAATTCGTACTGCGATACTCCGATCCGCGCGGCCAGATACATGAGCAGGTCGCCGACGCTCCCAACGAGCGCGAGGCCCGCGAACGCCTGCTCGCTCAGGGATTCCTCGTTTATTCGGTTCGCGCCAAAGATTTCAGCGCCCGGCTGAGCGGCGGCACGTCCCGACGGAAAACCGTCGATCTCGAGAAGTTCCTGATCTTTAACCAGCAATTCGTCACGCTGGTGCGCGCTGGCCTGCCGATCCTGAAAGGACTCGACCTGCTGGCCGACCGCCTTACAGATGAGAAGCTGGGCCGCCACATCAAGGCTGTTCGCGACGACGTTAAGACCGGAATCGGCCTGTCCGATGCATTTGCCCGTCAGGGAGTGTTCCCGCCGATCTACGTCACATCGGTGCTGGCTGGAGAGAAAAGCGGATCGCTGACCGAAGTGCTCGATCGCTACATCAGCTATCAGCGCCTCACCCTTGCTCTGCGTAAGAAACTGCTGGTTTCGCTGCTCTACCCGACTGTACTGATCGTGCTGGTGATCGCCCTCATCGTTTTTCTGGTGACCTATGTTGTCCCGAGTTTCGCAGAACTCTATCGCAGCATGGAGGCGAAGCTTCCCGCCGCGACCATGATGCTGATCGCGGTCGGAACCACGGCGCGAGCCTACGTTCTAATCGGAGCCGGAGCGCTCGTGGCTGGGGTCGCTGGGCTGGTGTTTTGGGCCCGACGCGAAGGCTCGCAGGAGACCGTCGATCGCTGGAAGAAGGGCACACCGGTTTTCGGCGAAATCTGGACCAAATACCAGGTCGCGCAGTTTTCGCGGGTTCTGAGCACGCTGCTGATCGGCGGTATTCCCCTGGTGCAAGCACTCGAAACTGCAGGCCGGTCTCTCGGGACAGTCCTGCTGCGAAAGGCACTCCAAAGAGTAGCCGCCTCTGTGCGGGAAGGTAGGTCGCTTTCCGCGTCACTCACTTCCACCGGGATGTTCCCGGAGCTCTCCATCGACATGATGGAGGTCGGTGAATCGACGGGCGCTTTGCCCCAAATGTTGAACAGCGTCGCCGAGTTTTACGAAGAGGATGTCTCCACTCGAATGACTGCTCTTCTTTCCTTGATCGAGCCGGCAATCATGATTTTTATGGGTATTTTCGTGGCATTTGTACTGGTAGCCCTGTACCTGCCTATCTTTTCTCTCGCGGACACGATCAGATAAATGGCAACTGAGATTCTCAAATTCAAAGACCCGCTGGGGGAAACGGCGCAGGCGCAAACGGTCGCGCGGCGATACCGCTGTGAGTTCGTCGATCTGAAAACGGCCAAGATCGACCACGAGCTGTTTCGCACCGTGCCCGTGGATCTGATGTTCCGCTACCACTTCGTCCCGATGCAGGCTCACAACGGATGCCTGGAGATCGCCCTTTCCGACCCGACCCAGATCGTACAGATCGATGAACTTTCGGTCCTGCTCTCGAAGAAGCTCAGAATCCGGGTCGCAACCTACTCTCAAATTTCCGACCTGCTGAAGAAGACCGAGCAGTCGCAGCGTGTCCTCGAGGAGGTGACGGAAGGCTTCACGCTCGACGTGGTCGGTGACGAAGAAAACGTCGATGAGACGCTCTCCATTGATCGGCTCGCCTCTGACGAGGGCAACATCGCTCCGGTCATCAAGCTGGTGGATACGACCATCTTTAATGCTCTTGAACGGCGCGCCAGCGACATTCACATTGAAACGCGCGACCAGGAACTGGCGATCAAGTACCGCATTGACGGCGTCCTGCAGTACGCCATGAGTCCCATCGCCAAAGAATGGTATGCGGCAGTCATTTCGCGTATCAAGGTCATGAGCGAGCTCGATATCGCCGAGCGACGGGTTCCCCAGGACGGAAGATTCCGTGTCCGCTACAAAGGCCGCTTGATCGACTTCCGCGTCTCCATCATGCCTACGATCCATGGCGAAGATGCGGTGCTCCGTGTCCTCGATAAGGAGTCGATGAGCGAGAAGTTCGCCAAACTCTCGCTCGATGTCGTTGGCTTCGCCGAGTCCGACCTGGTGAAGTTCCGCCGCTACATCAAAGAGCCATACGGCATGGTGCTGGTCACCGGGCCGACCGGATCCGGTAAGACCACGACGCTCTACGCCGCGCTCAGTGAGATCAAGAACGACGAAGACAAGATCATTACCATCGAAGATCCTGTTGAGTATCAGATCAAAGGAATCACCCAGATCCCGGTCAACGAAAAGAAGGGGCTCACGTTTGCGCGCGGTCTGCGATCGATCCTGCGGCACGATCCCGACAAGATCCTCGTCGGTGAAATCCGAGATCAGGAAACCGCGCAGATCGCCATCAACGCCGCCCTTACCGGCCACCTCGTCTTCACCACAGATCACGCCAACAACGTTCTGGACGTCCTCGG
>JAOAPP010000376.1 GCA_025462985.1 Bryobacterales bacterium
GAGACATCACGGATTTTGGGCAGCGGCATACCGCGCAACAATGTCGATGCAAATGGCAGAGCGGTGCCAAGCGACAAAAACTCTCGTCGACGAAGAAGCAATATTTTCCCTCCCACAGATCTTATGCCATCGGGCAAAAAAGACGGCAAATGGGCCTGTTCGGTGCCTGTTGGCGGCACGTCAGCAGTAACCAAACTGACACGATTCCTCCCTCCTTCTTTTTGAGATCAGGGCAGTAAAACCGGCTAGGAGAAGTAACAGCCGGCACGAAGATTGCGTCAGTAGATGAGGAGATCGATTGAGCTTCTGCAAAGTGGAGATGGTAGGACGCGCAAGCCAGACATCACACGGCAGCTATCCCTCGCTGTGTGGTGTTCCATCCCATATGGTGCAGGAGCAGCGTACGCCTCTGGCTGTAATCCGGATCTGTCGCAGTCCCAAGTCGGACGTGTCAGATAAGGCATTCCATACGCAGAAGCAAACAGACGTAACATGCAAAAGAGATTTATGACATTGGTGCTGGGCCTGTCCCTCGCAGATATTGCTGCAGGCCCATCCACGGCAGGCCAGTCGGCAGCCGTTCAGGAGAGTATGCATCATCAGCAACTCGGGCGCGCCAAAAAGGCTCTTGAGAATGCTCTGGTGGCGATTCAAGCCAGCGGAGACTGGGGCTCGGGGAATGCCGATCAGAAACAGGCTGCCTCACGCGGGGTCGAGGCAGCTATCACCGAGATTGATAAGGAGATGGCCCGCGTGGAGAAGCACGACTCGCGTAAGTAAACAGCCCACCCGTAAGAACAAGCCCCTGCCTTTCTTAAGAGCCGGGGCTTTTCTTCTTTCTGAGCAGTGAAATTCAGGAAACCGTTGCGGCTCCGTACTGCTCGAAGAACTCAGCGATCGTTTCAATCCCTTGATAGTAGTTGCTGACGCGGTACTTTTCATTCGGTGAATGCAGCCCGTCATCCGGAAGCCCGAATCCCATGAGGATAGTCGGAATGCCAAGATAGCTGGCAAACTCCCCCACGATGGGAATAGAGCCTCCGCTTCGCACGAACACGGTTTGCTGGCCCAGTTTTTCACTGAATGCCTTCGCTGCAATATCGATAGCGGGGTGCTGCGGATTGACAGAAACCGCGGGCCCTGCGCTGAGCACGCGCACATCTGTCTGAATGCCTTTCGGGGTCTGTTCCGCCACCCACTTCTTTACGGCAGTCACGACGCGCTCGGGATCCTGCGTGGGCACCAGCCGTAGGCTGACCTTCGCGGTCGCTTTGGCCGGAATGACCGTCTTTGCTCCGGCGCCGGTGAAGCCGCCCGCGATCCCGTGCACCTCGAACGTTGGCCTCGCCCAGGTGCGGGCGAAGACCGACTGTTCGGGTTCTCCCGTCAAAACCGTCGAGCCGACTTCGCTCCTCAGAAATTCTTGTTCGTCAAAGGGAAGTCTTTCCCAACTGGCGAGCTCGGCCGGGTCCGGCGGCACAACATCGTCGTAAATGCCCGGGATCTGAATGTGCCCCTCGGCATCTTTGGCCTTTGCCAGCAGTTCAATCAGACCATACACAGCGTTGGGGGCGGTTCCACCGTACATACCGGAGTGCAGGTCCCGTGCCGGTCCGCTTGCCTCAATTTCGAGATAAACCAGTCCGCGCAGCCCCACGCATAAAGTCGGCACCCCATCGGCGAACAGTTCCGTATCGGAAACGAGCGCCACATCCGCCTTCAACTTCTCCTTGTGGGAGGGAACGTACTTTGCAATCGCATCGCCGCCCACTTCCTCTTCACCTTCGATCAGGAACTTAAGGTTCAACGGAAGCTTCCCGTTATGAACCGCCCGCAGCGTTTCAGCCGCCTTGACGTGCATGTACATCTGGCCCTTGTCATCGCAAGCGCCTCGCGCATATATATTGCCATCGCGGATATCGGGCTCGAAAGGTGGCGACTTCCAGAGTTCGAGAGGATCCGGCGGCTGCACATCATAGTGGCCATAGCAAAGGACCGTGGGCTTTCCGGGAGCATGCAGCCAGTCCGCGTACACCAACGGATGTTTGCTGGACGGGATCACTTCCACGTTCTCCATCCCTGCCCCTTTCAGCTGGTCGGCAACGAATTGCGCCGCGCGCGCCACGTCTCCCTTGTGCTCGGGAAGGGTGCTGATGCTCGGAATTCGCAAAAGGTCCAGCAATTCATTCAGAAAACGCTTTTCATTCTGCGCAACGTACTCGTGTATAGAGGATGCGGCCACCGTGAAATCCTTCAAGTCCTCAGTATCGCCGAACATCTTGCCGATCTGCGTTACACTGACCGCTGAGACTTCCCTTCCCTTCGTATGAGTGACACCAAGACGTACGCTCCGAGCCCTGCATTCAGCGCCGAGGCCAATGTGAAAAGCATCGATGCCTATCGCGAGTTATACGGTGGCGCCGCTGAAAATCCGGAAGCATTCTGGGGCAATCTGGGCAGAACGGAGCTGAGCTGGTTCCAGCCCTTTTCGAAGACGCTCGAATGGAATCCGCCGTCCGCAAAATGGTTCCTGGGCGGGACGATCAACGCTGCCTACAACTGCCTCGACCGGCATCTGAGCACTCCCCGAACAACCAAGCCCGCCATCATCTGGGAAGGCGAACCGGGCGACCGGCGCGTCATCACATACGAAGAGCTTCATCGACTGGTCTGCCGGTTTGCCTCGGTACTGCAAGGGCTCGGCTATAAGAGCGGCGATCGCGCCGTCATCTACATGCCTATGGTCCCGGAGTTGCCGGTCGCGATGCTCGCCTGCGCACGGCTCGGCATCATCCACAGCGTAGTGTTCGGCGGATTCTCGGCGGAAGCGCTCAAGACACGGATGCAGGATTTGTCGGCAACGGTGGTCATTACCGCCGATGGCGGATGGCGTCGGGGTAAGGAAGTGAAGCTGAAGCCTGCCATCGACGAAGCGGTGCAAGACTGTCCCGATGTGAAGCACGTCATTGTCTACAAGCGCACCGGTTCGGAAACTGCGATGAAGGATGGCCGCGACCTGTGGTGGCAGGAACAGGATGCGCTGCTGGATGCGACCCCGGAAACCTGTGCGAAAGCCGAGTCCTGTCCTGCGGTAGAACTGGACGCTGAACATCCCCTCTTCGTGCTCTA
>JAOAPP010000378.1 GCA_025462985.1 Bryobacterales bacterium
CGCCAGATGGTGTGGATCGTCGACATCACGCATGAGACCAAACCGCTGGGCGTTTCGACCTACACAGTGCCCGAGGCGAGCGGCAATTTTTGCTCGCGCGGCGGACGCATGGGCACGCACTCGTCGAACGAAAGTTTCACGCCGATCTATTACAAACGCATCATGTTCTTCGCCGCGTTCAACGCCGGTGTGCGCGCGGTCGATGTGCGCGACCCGTATCACCCGCGCGAAATCGGCCACTACATTCCAGCGATGACGAAAGAAACGATCGTGCTCGAAGCACCGCCCGGCGCCAAGCGCAACTTCCCGCCGACCGAAGTATCGAACAAGCGCGCAATCCAGACCAATAATGTCGAGGTCGATGACCGCGGCTACATCTACATCGTCGACCGCGCCAACACCGGCATGCATATCCTCGAACTGAGCGGACCCGCGCGCAAGCTCGCCAACTGGCCGAAAAAATAAGCCGCGTTGTGCGGGCGATACATGTCCGGGCCGATGTTGGGTATCGGCCATAAGGAGGATCTGCTGCGGACCTACCTGGTGGAAATGCGGACGTATATGCCGCCTTCGCATCGTGAGTTTCTGGGGTCACTCGAGGCGCGCGGTTCGGTGCGTCCGTTCGTTGAGAGTGCGAACGATCCAGAACTCACCGAGTTGTATAACGCCTGCGTTGAGCAGGTGGAGCGATTCCGGTCCTTGCACCTGGAGTACGCGGCTACATATGTATTCCGTCAGGCGCAGACCGATGCGAAAAATCCGCACGCGGTGGGAACCGGCGGGACACCGTTCATGCAGTACCTGAAGAAGCATCGGGATGAGACGGCGCTGCATGTATTGAGATAGTCGGGAGGCAGCACATCTCGGGCAGAAACTGGCGAGTTAGACGGCTATGGTAGCATCGGCTCATGAGGGCGAGGTTTATGCCAGGAGCTCCTGATTGCTTCGTTTCCTGACGACCTGGATTGGGTCGTTCCAGGAGTATATCCTCCTCTCTGGTCGCGCGTTTGGCAACATCGTTCGTGAGCCGCATTACTACGATGACGTCCTCATCCAGATGGATATCATCGGTTTCGGCAGTATCCCCATCGTCCTGCTCACGGGTTTCTTTAGCGGCGCGATTATCGCTCTGCAAATGGCGCGTGCTCTCAACACATACGGAGCGAGCAGCCAGGTTGGATCGATTGTTGCGCTGACTCTGGTGCGCGAGCTAGGTCCGGTTCTGACGGCGCTGCTGGTCACTGGCCGAAATGCGTCCGGCATCGCCAGCGAACTGGGCTCAATGAAGGTGACCGAGCAGATCGATGCCATGCGCGCGCTGGGTACAGATCCCGTGCAGAAACTCGTGACGCCGCGCCTGATTGCAACCGCGGTGATGCTGCCGGCGCTCACAGTGGTGGCGGATGCAATCGGACTCTTCGGCGCATACCTGGTATCTGTGCCGCTGCTGAAGATCATCTCGGCGTCGCAGTATTGGACGACGTCCTATCAGGCGCTGGTGATGAACGATCTGGCACAGGGGCTTTTGAAGCCACTGATTTTTGGAATGATCATCGCGCTTGTCGGCTGCTTTTACGGCCTCCGGACCACGGGCGGCACGCAGGGCGTCGGTCGCGCGACCACTCATGCCGTGGTGGCGGCCTCTATCTGGATCTTCTTCGTTACGTTTCTCATCGACAAGATCTTCGTCAATCTCTAAGGCGCATGGCGGACACTGCGGACACGGCTGAGCCAATTCTCGAACTGAAAGACGTCACTCTTAAGTTCGGCGAGACCTGGGGACTAAGGAACGTATCGCTTGATCTCTATCCGGGGCAGACCTTCATCATCTTCGGCGCGGCGGGGAGCGGCAAGACGACGTTGCTGAAGGCGGTGATCGGCCTTGTCCGAGTTGACAGCGGGCAGATTAAGCTGCTTGGCGAAGATGTGACGCAGATGGAAGAGCATGAGTTGTTTGGGTTGCGCAGCCGTGTAGGAATCTTGTTTCAGGAGGGCGGGCTATTCGACTCGCTGCTGGTCGGTGAGAATGTCGAATATCCGCTCGTTAATCAGCAGTCGAGCGCGAAGGAGGGCGACTCACAAGGCGAGGAAGAGGTAGAGTGCCGGGTCCGAGAGACGCTTCGATTCGTAGAGCTCGAACATACGATGGAAAAGTTTCCGAGCGAGTTGTCCGGCGGTATGCGACGCCGCGTAGGCATTGCCCGTGCCATTGTTACCAACCCGCCGCTGGTGCTCTACGATTCACCAACCGCCGGCCTTGATCCGATCACGGCGAATACCATCATGGCCCTCATAGCGAAGCAGCGGGACGTACAGAATACCGCATCGCTGCTGGTTTCACACCGCTATCAAGATGGCGAGATCATGGCCGACTTTCGCTACGATCCCGAAAAAAAAGAGCTTCTCGCCATCCCAGAAGAGGCGCGGGTCAGCGGAGCCAATGGTACACGGTTTGTCGTGATGCGAGGAGGAGAGATCGTTTTCTTCGGTACGCGTCATGAATTAGAAGCATCGGATGATGGATACGTGAAGAGGTTCGTCAGACACGAAGGGTAGCTATGGCAGATAAAACGAAAATCAGTTTGGCGCAGTTGCGAGTAGGGATTCTTGGCATCGTTGCGCTGTTCTTCCTTGCGCTTCTGATCTTCCTTCTGACGGGCGGGTCCGGTTGGTTCAAATCGCAGATTCCGCTGAACGTGTATGTGTCGGATGCAAGCGGCGTTGCTTCCGGCGCTCCGGTGCGCATCAATGGCATCACGGCGGGCAAGGTAAGAGGCGTGCGGCTCTCCGGAGAGACTAACCCGAGACGGGTAATTCGAATCGATTTTCAGGTCGACAAGGATATGCAGAAACAGATACCGGTGGACTCCGTGGCTGCTATTGGATCCGATAACCTGCTCGGCAGCACTAAGTTTCTCGAGATCACAAAGGGAGTGAAGCCGGAAACGATTCAGGCAGGCGCCACCATGAGAAGCGAAGAAACGCAGCAGTTCGATGCGCTGGTCAAGCAGGGCTTTGGGGTGCTCGATTCGGCACAGGCAATCCTGGTGAAAATTCAGGATCTCGTGGGGCAGATCGAAAGTGGTCAGGGCACCGTGGGAAAACTGCTAGTGGATCCAAGTCTTTACAACAGCGTGCAGGCGACAGTGTTGCAGTTGCAGCAGCTGGCCACGAGCCTGAATACGCGGACCGGCAC
>JAOAPP010000418.1 GCA_025462985.1 Bryobacterales bacterium
TGTGAATGTACCGTCCTTCTCAGAATTTGAAGCGGCCGGAACAAAAAACACCTCGGTTCCGATCGTTTTCGGATCCGGCGATTCGGGGCCTTTGTACCAGAATGCAGCGGTCTCGATCTCGAACCAATCACGCACCACCAGCCAGTCCAGTTTCTTGAGCGCTTCACGGTTCAGCTTTCCATTGGGAGACCCGGCCGCGGGGTTCTGACCGAAAACAAATAGACCTTTGATCTTTCCTTCCCCCATACGAATGAAGGAGGCAAGCTGCGCGTGGTTGCCATCAACCCGCGGTACCCAGCCCAAGCCGTAGTCGTTCTCGCCTGTTGCGGCATCACCGTACCAGGCCTTTAGCAGGCTGACCATGAATTTCGGCAGATTGGACCAATAGCCGGTCTTTACCTGTTCGTGATGGAGGTAACCGGCCAGCGTCCCATGGTCACGCAGGACCGTGGGCTGCAGGAGATAACCCGGCAGCAACTCATACAGAGTCGGAACGTCGGTTGAGCCTTGAATGCTCGCATGGCCCCGCATCGCCATGATCCCCCCGCCTGGTCGTCCGATGTTGCCTAGCAGCAACTGCACGATCGTGGCGGCGCGTATGATCTGCACCCCGGTCGAGTGCTGAGTCCAACCAACGGCGTAAGTGATACAGGATGTGCGCTCACGGCCGGAGTTCTGACAGATTGTCTCCGCGACTTCCAGGAAGTCCTGTTCCGTGCAGCCGCAAATCGACGCCACAACTTCGGGTGTGTACCGGGAATAGTGGTGTTTCAGGATATTGAGAACGCAGCGCGGATGCTGCAGTGTCGGGTCAGTTTCCGGCCGCGGATTTTCGAGATGCCCCAGTCGTTCACTGAAGGACTCTGCCTTTACGTCTTGCGGAGTTTGGGTCCTTGCACTGCCTTCTTCGCTTTGATAATGCCAGAAAATGTCCTCCGAGTCGTAGGCGCGCTTGTCAGGATTGAAACCTTTGAAGACTCCGCCGAGGTCTTCCGCATCTTCATAGTCTTCGTTGATGATTGTGGCGGCGTTTGTGTAAGCCAGCACGTAGTCGCGAAACCAGCGGTCATTTTCCAGGATGTATCGAATGAGTCCACCCAAGAACGCAATATCGGTTCCGGTGCGAATGGGAACGTACTTGTTGCACATGGCCGACGTGCGCGAGAAGTGCGGATCCACATGTATCAGCTTTGCGCCGCGCTCGCGCGCCATCATGGGGAAGCGGAATCCGACGGGATGTGCTTCCGCCATGTTTGAGCCCATGAACAGAATGCAGTCGCTATTCTGCATGTCCTCCTGGAAGTTGGTGGCAGCACCGCGGCCTAATGAGGTGCCCAGACCGGGCACCGAAGCGCTGTGTCAAATACGGGCCTGATTTTCTATCGGAATGATACCCAGGCCACCGTTCAGCAACTTCTTGATGAGGTAGTTTTCCTCGATGTCCATGGTCGCCCCGCCGAGCGACATCATATTGGTGACGTTGTTCACAATTGCGCCGTCACGAGTCTCTACGAAGCCTTCCTCGCGTGCCTCCTTAGTGAGCTGCGCGATGCGGTCCATGGCCCAATCGAGCGAACGGCGCTCCCATTTGTCCGAGAAAGGCGCCCGGTACATCACATGTTTCACCCGGTGGGGATTGACGCTCAACTGGAAGGTGTTTGCTCCCTGGGGGCATAGCTTTCCTACATTGATCGGACTTTCCGGGTTGCCTTCGATATCGATGATCGTTCCGCCCTTGACGTAGATCAACTGACTGCAACCGACCGCGCAGTACGGACAGATGCTGTCCACCTTCACTGCATCGCGGATGCGCGCGTTCTTCTTCACAGAGTTAATGCTGAAGGGTTGGTTCGCTGTAGCGCGCTCACGCACGCGGGTCGACGGTTGCCGGCTGTTTGATTTGCTCATAGGGCGCCTCTTTTAACATAAGCACTTCACGGCGGAGTGTGAACCGTATATTTTGCGAGTCTCCTGATTCTGACGCGCCGCTCAGATTGAGGAAACCGGGCGGTTGCGAAGGGAAGACTGCCTGGGCACAAGTTTCGGACGAATCAAGATTTCCTGGGGCGGAGGCGGCTGTTTCGCTTCCATCAGACTCAGCGCCAGCCTTGCTGAATTGGCTCCCAAGGTCTCACTGTCCTGGTCCACGCTACTGAGCGGGACCCGCAAATCCGATGCGTACTGAACGTTTCCGGCGCCGATGATGGCGATGTCTTCCGGTATGCGAAGCCCTGCATCCAGAATGGCCCGCATGGCGCCCATCGCCATCGGATCGTTGTAACAGAACACCCCATCCGGGACTTCTTTCAGGTGGAGAAGTTCCTTCATGGCGTGGTAGCCAGTCACATCAGCAGCATCATCCGAATGCGACCCGCTGACTACGAGACTCTCATCGACCGGCATACCTGCGCTGAGCAAGGCCCCCCGGTAGCCCTGCAACCGATCCAGGGCAGTACTGACATTTCGGCCACCCAGATGGGCAACGCGCCTGCAACCGTTCTCGATCAGATGACTGGTGGCGAGGCTGCCGACTGCTATGTCGTCCGTACCGACATAGTTTGCGGCGATGCCGAGAAGTCTGCGATCCACCAGAACATACCGTCTCCCCTGCTTTTCGATGTCGCGAAAGCTTTCCACTGTCCATTGGGTGGACGCAATCATCAGAACATCGAGCCGGCGCACCAGCATCTGCCGGATTTCCTGGCGTTCGAGTTCGGGGTCTTCTTCCGAAGAGGAGATAACAAGTCCGTAGCCCTTCTCGCGAAGTATTCGGGAAACGCCTTTGGCCACCTGCGCGAAGAACGCGTGGACCAGGTCGGGCACGACCAGGCCGACAAGATGCATTTTTCCAGTGACAAGCGCCTGTGCAGCCGGATTGGGCTGATAGTTCAACTCCTCGATTCGTTTTAAAACACGTTCGCGCGTTTCTGCGCTGATGTCTTCGTGGTTGCGCAACACCTTGGAGACGGTGACGACGGAAACGCCAAGATCCCGGGCAATATCCTTCAATCGGGCAGCCACACCAGAGATTATGACAGCAAAAACCCGTAAATCGCCCAGTCTTAATCGTTTATTGTTACCGTCGGTACTCCGATAGGATTGTTCGCACGAAGAGTTAAGCGGACTCGATGATGATGTTCGCGTATTGGGTCGTATCAGCGGTTCGGATCAGACCAACTGCGCCCGGCAC
>JAOAPP010000423.1 GCA_025462985.1 Bryobacterales bacterium
GTATCAACTCGGCAACACCGTTCTGCAGGCTGCTTACGTTGGGAATCGCGGTCTGAAACTGCTGTTCGGATCTACGTTCGAGCTCAATCAACTCGATCCCAAATATCTGTCCCTCGGAAACCAGTTGCTACAGCCGGTCGCAAATCCGTTCCAAGGGGTCATCACGAGCGGCGCGCTTTCCGGTCCCACCATTCCCTACGGCCAACTCCTGCGACCGTTCCCGGAATATACAGGCGTCGAGAACGTACAGCCGCCGTCCGCGTCAAGCAGCTATAACGCCCTGTCGCTTTCTGCGAACCACCGGTTCTCGAATGGGCTTCAATTCTTGATTTCGTACACGTGGTCGAAGTACCTGACCAACAATGAAGGTCCGGAGGGCTGGACGAATGGTCAGGCTCAGACGGTGAGGAACTGGTACAACACTTCGCTTGAAAAGTCGTACATGTTGAATGATATTCCACGAAGCCTCGTGGCCAGTTATGTTTACGAACTACCGGTTGGAAAGGGACGTTCGTATGCGCCGTCCAGCAAGATCGTAGACGGCGTGATCGGTGGTTGGCAGATAGCCGGGATCTTCACATTCAAAGATGGATTCCCGCTTTCGGTGACCGATGCGACGAACAACACGAACTCCTTCGGGGGAAATCAGCGACCCAACGTGACTTCGAATCCAACGATAAGTCACCCGACCATCTATCAGTGGTTTAATACAAACGTCTTCACCCAGCCCGCTGCATTTACCTTCGGCGATGTGCCTCGAACAATGGGTTACCTGCGTTCACAAGGCACAAACAACGCGGACATGACGCTTCAGAAGTACTGGCAGCTTTGGAATGAGGCGACCCGGCTTCAGTTGCGCGCCGAGTTTTACAATCTGTTCAACCGGACGCAGTTCTTTGCTCCTGGCACTACCTACGGCACGTCAACGTTTGGGGTGGTTCCGGGGGCTTTGCCCGCGCGATCGATACAGTTCGGAATGAAGCTTTATTGGTAGCTGGCTGGCTAACTGCGCGCTATTGGGTTGAGTGCAGCCGCTGTTCGCGCTGCAGTTGAGCCTCTCTGATCGCTGCGGAGTGTTTGAGAGCCGCATCTGCTTCGTCGATGCGTCCAAGCTTCCGCAGCGCAATCGAGAGTTGGTAGTGTACGTCGCCGCGCTCATCTGCCGGGGCCGCTTTCGCCAGTTCAATGGCGGCCTTTTCATACTGCCCGAGGTGAGAGTACGCCCGACCAAGATCCGCGCGTGCGGCCAATGCGTCCGGCTGTGCTGTCAAATATTGCTCCAGCAGCGGGATTGCCTCCGCTTCACGGTGCTGCCGAACAGCGATGTTTGCTAGTTCAAAAATTGCCTGAGTGGAACGCGGATTCGCCGTCAACACTTCGCGGAGGCACGAGGTCGCACGGTCGAAATCACCCATTTCCCAATACGCAGTGCCCAGTCCGAGCAGGGGAGCCGGATTGCCGGGTTGTGCATCGGCTGCCTTCTGATATTGAGCCAGCGCTTCTGTTGGCTTTCCATGCTGCCGCTCCACGTCGCCCAGAAACACCGCAGCCTGCCAGGAATCCGGCGCGAGATTTATGAACTGCTCGAATGCGTTTCGAGACTTGTCCGCCAGATCACGCGCAATTTGGTATTGGTGCTCTGCATCGGGAGAAGCAGCGGAAGTGGGGACCTCGGAAGCTCCGAAAGCTTCTTTCGCCAGCTTCGAGTTTCCGGCGTTCTGCAAATATTCGGCCAGCAACCGCTTTGAATAGCTCGATCCGCCTGGCATCTGCGAGAGCTTCCTCGAAGCGTTTTCTGCCAAGCGTTCATAGCAGATCGCAAGCCCGTACCACGCATTCGAATCTTTGGGAGCCAAGGCGATTTCACGCTGATAGATGTCGACAGCTTCCTGCAACTCGTTCGAGGCAAAATGTGCGCTCGCGAGGCCAAGTAAAGCGTCTCGATTGAAGGGTTCGGAGGAGAGCAGGGCTTCGAACGGTGCGATGGCGTCCTTCGGGCGGTTGCACTGGACGGCCGCCATGCCCGCAATGAGTGCGGCTGATTTCAGCTCCGGGTGACTCTGCCAAATCCTGGAGGCAATATCGAAAGCCTCGGAGTATTTGTGAACCTGATAGTACGTCACGGCCAGGTTATTCAGTGCCTCGGGAGCGCCCGGCCGAATCTCAAGCGCGGTTCTGTATTTAAGAATCGCCCCTTCGAAGTTGCCCACGCGGGTGTCGTCTGCGGCTTGGCGAAACAGCTCTGCGTAATCATCTGCACGCACGAACGACACCGCGTACAACAACAGGCAGCATATGGCGAATTTCAGCTTCATTGCCTGAGAAGCATTATCGCCTCCTCAGCGTGGGCGTGCCTGTCACTTGCCGATGCAGAAGGTCGAGAAGATCCGGTTGAGAATGTCGTCTGCCGTTGTGGCCCCGGTTATCGCGTCGATCGGACGGAGCGCAGCATACAGATCGAGCAGCACCATCTCGTGAGGGATCCCGAACTCTACCGCCCGCCGGGCGTTATCGAGTGCTTCCGCACTCTCGCTGAGCAGCGATTCATGTCGAAGGCTGGTAATGCTGCCGCTCTCCGGGACTTCGAGACCTTCCGGTGCAACGCGCTGCAAGATCGCTCTTCGTAGCTCTTCGATACCTTGTCCGGTCACGGCGGAAACGGCCTGAACATCTCTGACACCCTGAAGTCTTCGTCCGAGGTCCGCCTTGTTGCCGACAAGCAGCGGTTCCCGCTCCTTCAGCTTTTCGATGAGAACACAATCTTCGTCCGTCACCTCGGCCGACGCGTCCAGCACCAGCAGGGTGAGGTCCGCGTCCGCCATTGCCTGATACGTCCGCTCAATCCCCAAAGTCTCCACCAGGTCGGACGCCTCGCGCACGCCTGCCGTGTCGACGAGCCGCACGGGAACGCCTTCGAGCGACATCGTCTCCGACACGAGATCGCGTGTCGTTCCGGGGATCTCCGTCACGATGGCGCGATTTTGTTCCAGCAGGCGATTGAACAGGCTGCTCTTCCCGACATTAGGCCGGCCGGCGATGGCCAGTGTGAATCCTTGGTAGACCAGCTTGCCTGCCGCGAACGTTCTCAGCAGTTGGTCAATGCCTTTCCGTATCGGATCGAGCCGGCTGAGAATTTCGTTTCCCGAGGCGATACTGATGTCATCTTCAGCGAAATCGATTCCGGCTTCAAGCAAGGAGATGAGTTCGAGCAGCGGCTCTTTGATTGGCGCAATGCGCTTCGAAACAGAGCCTTCCATCTGCTGCGCCGCCACCCGTGCCTGGTAGAGCGTGGTGGCATCGATCAGATCGCGAACCGCTTCCGCCTGCGGCAGATCCACGCGGCCATTCATATAGGCGCGCAGCGTGAATTCGCCCGGCTCGGCAATGCGAGCCCCATGCTCCACCGCCCGCTCTACGCAAAGCCGCAGCACCACGGGCGCGCCATGGCACGCGATCTCTACTACGTCTTCTGCCGTGTAGGATTGTGGGTTTTCAAAGAAGGAAGCTACGATTCGGTCGACCGGCCTGCCATCTCGATCCAGAAGTTCAGCCAGTTGGCTGCCCCAGCTTCGCCAGCGCGGCTCCCGGGGAAAGCGAAGAATCCGCTCGGCGATGCTGCGGCTGGAACCGCCTGAGAGGCGCACCACGCCGAGTCCGCCTCTGCCCATCGGTGTGGAAATGGCGACAATCGTGTCGCGCGGATTCATCTGAAGGAAACTTAGCGCGAGCCGCGGTCGCGCCCGCCGCGTGGAGGGCCGCTTCGAGGACGGCCGGCATCACGGTCACGGCCACCGCCGCTTCCCCCACGATATCCACCGCCTGAACCGCCTCCTTGTCCACGGAATCCGCCTTGTGGGACCGGAGGAGCGGGAGGAGTCGGCATGTCAGCCGGCACGATTACGACTGCCCGAGCCGGCCCGACGCCCAGACTCTCGCTGCGCAGTTCTTTCTCGTCGCGCAATGCAAGATGAATGACCCGGCGTTCGCGGCTGCTCATCGGGTTGAAGTGGAACGGAACACGCGTGCGCTTCACCTTCTCCGCCGCCGCGAGGGCGCTCATTCGCAGTTCCTCAACCCGCAGCAGACGGTAGTCGTTTGCGTCGAAGGAGATCAGCGAATGATCTTCGGCCGGAAGCCGGATCGCTTCCATCGAAAGGTGCTCCAGCGCGAGCAGCAGTTCTGCCCGATTCTCCAGCAGCAGGTCCACGTCCCCGCCGCTGAAAGTGACTGTCACTTCCGGGTTCTCCACTTCGGGATGAGGGTTCTCTGGTGACTTCAAACTGTAGTCCAGATCGAAACCCGCGTGCCTCAACAGTGGGGACAGAAACTGGTTCAGTCTCGGCGTCAGGGAGTCAACTGTGTATTTCATGCAGCCTACTTCTTGGACGTCTTCTTCACAGGCGCTTTGGCGGGAGAAACGGCCGGAGCGGGAGCGGTTGGCATGAACCTGTTAATGATAAGTTGCTGAGTGACGCCGACGAGGTTACTGGTCAAATAATATAGTACAAGTCCCGACGACAGCGAATAGAACATGAACCCGAACATGATGGGCATGAAGAGCATCATCCGCTGCTGATTCGGATCGACGCCGGCGGCCGGCGTCATCTTCTGCGTCATAAACTGAGTGACCACAAGAATGATGGGCAGCAAATGAATCGGCAGGGTTTCGGGCGCGGACAAGTCAGTCACCCAGAGCCATGGAGCATGCCGCAGTTCGATAGCAATGCTCAGCACACGGTAGAACGCGTACAGAAACGGCATCTGAATCAGCATCGGCAAGCAGCCGCCGACCGGATTGACCCCTTCCTGCTTGTACAGTGCCATGACTTCCTGGTTCTGCTCTGCCTTGCGAGGGTCGTTAAGCTTGACATTCTTGTAGCGATCGTTGATGGCCTTGATCTGCGGCTGCAGACGCTGCATTTTGCGCGCTGATTTCAGGCTCGTAAGTCGCAGCGGGAACAGAGCGATATTGATGATCAGCGTGACTACCACAATGCCCCAGCCGTAGTTGTTCGTCCAGTGTTCCTTTGTCCAGTTCAGCCAGGCGAAGATCGGCTTGGCGAGAATGCCGAAGAAGCCCCAGTCGATGATCTGGGTCAGTTTCGGGTTGACGCTTTTCAGGATCTCGATGTCTTTGGGCCCGACGAAAAGCGACATCTCATTCTGCTCGCCCGTGGAGATGCCAGTCCCTACATACTGCACCGGCTTTTCTTCGCCTGGCACCTTGATGTCGTCGCTAAAGGTCCGGATTTCGAGCGAGGAGCCGTCTCGCGGCAACGCGACCTCGGCGAAGAAGTTGTCCTGCTGCCCGGCAAACGTGTAGTTGCCGGAATCGGTAATCGGCCCGTTCTTCGCATCCTTTACCGTCTTGGTGATTAGCTTGCCGGCGCTCGCGTCGTAGCGAATGGTGTTCTCGGTGGATGCCGCTCGAAATGCCTTCGGATCGCCGAAGCCGCCTCGCCAGAGTAGATAGTGCGGAACGAGCGAGGAGCCCTCCCTCACAGTGGAGCGGACTTCAGAAAGATAGCTGTTTTTGCTGAACTGGAAGGACTTCCGAATCGTGGTTTTGCCGTCCGAATACTCGTATTCAATGCTCGTGCCATCGGGCGAAATCTTTTGCTGGTAAAGCACCGCGTCTGGATCGACGCTCAGCTTCCGATCTTTGGCTTCGATCGAGAACGGCAACGGAATGTGCGCACCGCTTTGGCTACTGAAAGCCTGCTCGTTGATCAATTGCAGCGGCTTACCGGACGTGTCCTTGTAATCTTTGAGAACCCAGCTCTTCACGGCCGCGCCACGATTGGTAAAGACGATGTGATACACCGCGGTGTCGATCTCAGCGGTGATTTCTTTGGACGCACCGATCTGACCGGTCGCAGGGGCCTCCGAGGCAGCAGCTTGAGCCGTCGCGCCCGTGGTGGGTTTCGTGGTCACCTGGCTGGCGATCTTGTCGTCCACCGGCTTAGCGGGTTTGGGACCGGGAGCCGGCTTGAAAAAGTATTGCGATGCCAGAAGAACCAGCATCATGAGCGCCAGGGCAATAGGAAGGCGCTTCTCCAACGATGGCGGCTGGGGTGTCGTGCCGCCTGCAGTATTAGGCATATGTGAATCTCGAGATCATCAGCGGACGGGATCGTACCCGCCTTCATGGAATGGATGACAGCGGCCAAGTCTCCTCAACCCGAGCCAGACGCCTCGCGGCGCGCCGTGTTTAGCGATCGCGTCCATCATGTATTCCGAACAGGTAGGGCGGAACCGGCAGGCAGAGGGCAGAAGCGGCGAGATCGCAAACTTGTAGCCCTTGAGGAGCAGGATTAAGACTCTTTGCATCGAGCGAAAATCCGGCCGACTTCACGGCACAAATCGTCAAAAGGCGCATCCAGGGCGCCACGGCGCGGGTTAAAAACAATCGACCAACTGGCGGGGATCACGCCCATCTGGCTCCGGACAGCCTCTCGCATCCGGCGTTTCATCCGGTTACGTTTCACCGACTTACCCAACGCTCGCGGAACAGTAAAGCCGAATTGGGAAGGCTCCGAAGTGTCGTCCCGTCGAAGACAGAAAGCGGCAAAATAGCGGCTAGTCATGCGGACGCCCGTTTGATAGATGGTGCGGAAGTCTGAGGACCGTGTGACCCGCCTTTGGCTTGGAAGTGACAGCGGACGAACTGCCCGAAGCGCTTATTTGGCTGCGCGAACTGCTCGCTCGTCGCTGACGGTCAGCTTGTGGCGGCCCTTGGCACGCCGGCGCGCGAGCACAGCCCGGCCATTGGCGGTCTTCATACGGACACGAAATCCGTGAGTCTTCGCCCGATGACGATTATTTGGCTGAAAAGTACGTTTTGGCATTACAAATCCTCAGAGTAAAATGTGGGGAAGCGGGCGGAAACAACTCCCAGCAGGCACTACAGAAAGGCGCGCGGGCGCACGCCTGCTAATCCACTAAACCCAAAGAATCATTGTACAGGGTGGAAAATGACGGTGTCAAACTGGCGGTCCGGGGGGTAGTGGCTCAATTTGAGCATTCGCAACTTTTAGCAAGACACCGCGACGTGGTTCCGGGGATTTAAAGCGGCAACCATATCTGCAAAAACTCGCACCTTACCATTGTAGGGAGCCCTATGAAGCATCTTTCCTTCACGCGCCTTGGAGTGCTTCCTGCCATATAGTTTAGCCGTAAGCGCAGCATGTCCAGTGACATACCGAGTCCTAAGACCGTTGGGAAGGCTGGCCATAAAAGTGGATGAAACGTACGCGTAATCGGGTCGCTCCAAGGCCGGAGCCGCCACCGCTGGATCGGAGAAGCGGGCTAAGATTTCACAGGGACAGGAATCTCAAATCTGAGCCAGATTCGCGTTGGAGATCTGGTTCCGAAGCCGCTGAAG
>JAOAPP010000424.1 GCA_025462985.1 Bryobacterales bacterium
AGAGTTCGGCAACGGAAGGAAAACCAAGAGCCACGCAGATACGGGGAAGCGATCGGGGAAGCGGGGGCATGAAACGGCGTGATGCCCGTTAGCATAGCAAGGATAAAGAGCGCGCCATCAAGTTGGATTTGATATACGTTAAACCTCTTTCCCGGAGGTTCTCATTGAGTATTGATATTTCACGACGACACCTGATGAAAGGCGCTCTGTCGACGGCGCTCGTTCCAGCTTCATTCCTGAAGGCCGCCTCGGTCCCTTTCAACAAAGGCGGCGGAATGCCTGTTGAGAGTGCGGACACACCAAAGATCGCTGCTCCGATCTCGGTTAACAACATCAGCGATGAAACGATGCGGCAGGTGAAGCAGATCGGGGTCGACCACGTATTGATGGGTGGGCCGCCGATGCCCTGGACAGAGGCCCGCTTGCGCGAGATCACTGACAAGCTGAGTTCGGGCGGCCTGAAGCCCTGGAACATGATGATCGGGGGCTTCCCCAACACGCTGTACGGCCGGCCGGGCCGCGATGAGGAAATCGAGAAGTTCAAACAGTCGGTGCGGGCAGCCGGCAAGGTGGGACTGCCCGTCATCGAGTACAACTTTTATGCCCATCGGGCTATAGAAGGGTACTACGCACAAGACGGCCGGGGCGGAGCCGGTCTGACGGCTTTCGATGCGGAGCGGGTGAAGGGGTTAGCCGCCCTCGACAATGAGGGCGCTCACGACCTGGACTCCATGTGGAACAACATCAGCTATTTTCTCAAGGCGGTGATTCCAACTGCCGAAGAGAGTAACGTGCGACTGGCATTGCATCCGAACGATCCTCCGGTCGCGATCAGCCGTGGGTCGGCGCAAATCATGGGGACAGTGGAGGGATGGAAGCACCTGATCGGCATCGTCGACAGTCCGGCGAATGGAATCACCTTCGACTGCGGCGTGACGCGGGAGATGGGGGAGGATCCGGTAGAAGTTTGCCGGTATTTCGGATCCCGAGACCGCATCAATCACGTTCACTATCGCAACGTAAAGGTCAGGAAGCCATACGACGACTACACCGAAGTGTTCATTGACGAGGGTGACAACGACATGCTGGCGATCATGCGTGAGCTCGTGAAAGTGAAATACCGAAGGCTCATCTACCCCGAGCATGAGCGGGCGTTGGACTATGACCGCAAGGTCGGAATCCACAATCAGTATCCAGGCGGCGGTGGGTACGCTGGGATGGTTTACGACATAGGCTATGCGCGGGCCATGCTGCAATCCGCGTTGATTCTCGAAAGGACCTGATAGGCAGGCGGATCTTGCGGCCTCCTCAAGATCCGCTGTTATCCTGAAACTTGCGCCTCAAATACGCTGCGGTCTGGCTAGGAGCGGTGTCCTTAGCTCTCCCCACTGCTTTATTTATTGCCCCGCAAGCGCTGGCTGCACCAGAGGCGCCCGGCGCTTCGCTGCTCCAGATTCTGAGGGGCGAACTGGACCGCGAATTCACCTCCTTGAAGGTGAAGGGCGACCCTCCTCCTTATTACATGGCGTATGAGGTGACCGATGAGGAGACTGAATCGGCCTCCGCCAGCATGGGCGCCCTCGTCCGGAGTACTCGAAACCGGTCGCGGGGAGTGGACACGACCGTTCGGGTCGGATCTCCACAGTTCGATAACTACCACCCTTATAAAGGGACCCCGGTACACTTCACGAACTTCAGCACCCTGAGCCTCGACGACAATCCAGACCAGATCCGGCGCGCGCTTTGGGAGGAGACCAATCGCGTCTACAAGGCCGTATCCCTGCGGTATCTGCAGATCAAAACGGATGAGCAGCTACTGGCTCAGCAGAACAACAAGGACGCGGACTTTTCGGCCGAGCCGGCAGGTTCTTTTTCGAGTGAACCGGAGACTTATCGCGTCGACACGGGCGCCTGGAGCGCTCGCGTCCGCAACTGGTCGGCTGCGTTCAAGTCGCATCCTGACATTCTGGCCTCCCAAGTCAACTTCCTAGCCCAGCGAGAGACGAGAACGTTTGTCAATACCGAGGGCACGGCTGTGAAGCATGGCAGCAATCTGTTCCGTGTGGAAATCAGTGCTGAAGCGCTGGCTCCGGATGGCATGGATGTGCGGGACTTCGCGACGATAGAAGCCTCCGATCCTGCCCACGTACCCCAAGAGAAAGCAGTCCAGGCCCGGGTGGAAGGCGTGGCGGCCAAAGTCGACCAACTGGTGCAGGCGCCGCCGGCTGAGCCGATTGTCTGCCCCGCAATTCTTTCCGGCCGAGCCGCAGCAGTTTTCTTCCATGAAATTTTCGGCCATCGCGTGGAGGGCCATCGGCAGAAGGATGTCGAAGAGGGGCAGACATTCACCAAAATGCTCGGCCAGCAAGTCCTGCCGGATTTCCTGAGTGTGCAATTCGATGCGACGAGGCGTCAGTTCGACGGCAACGATCTGATCGGCCACTATGAATATGACGACGAAGGTGTAAAAGCGCGGCCGATAAATGTCGTAGAGAATGGTGTGCTCAAAACGTTCCTGCTTTCGCGGTCCCCGGTCGGCGAGTTCACCACGTCGAACGGACACGGGCGAAGGCAGCCGGGGTTTGAAGTGGTGTCACGCCAGTCGAATCTTCTGGTGCAGTCGTCCCGGCAGGTCTCGAATGCCGAGTTGCGGGCCAAGTTGATTCAAGAGGTAAGACGCCAGACCAAGCCCTACGGCTTGTACTTCGAAGAGGTCGCAAGCGGCTACACGAGCACCGGCCGAAGAGGACTGCAGGCGTTCACTGTGGTGCCGCTGGTGGTGTATCGCGTGTTCGCGGACGGCCACCCGGATGAGTTGATCCGGGGCGTCGACATCGTCGGAACGCCGCTGGCGAGCTTTCAGAAGATTGTGGCGACGTCGGACCATCCCGAAATTTTCAATGGCTATTGTGGCGCGGAATCGGGCAGCGTTCCGGTGTCCGCTGTTTCTCCAGCCATTCTGGTGTCCGAAATAGAAACGCAGAAGAAGCGGAACTCACAGCAGAAACCGCCGCTGCTTCCGCGGCCGGGAGAAAAGGCGTATCGTGCGGTTTTTGAATAAGGGCCGGCTGCCGGCCGGCTTGGCGGTCGTGCTCCTGAGTTGCTCTGCCGTTTGGATCTGCTCGGCCTTCGATGCGGCGGGCGACATTCGGAACGATGCTCAACTGCACGCCATGGTTGACGAGTTGGCGCGCTCGAAGACGCTGAAGCTCAACGATCTGGACAAGCCTTATTTTGTCAGCTACACGTCGTCCGATATAGACCAACTGGTGGTGGCCGGGAGTCTGGGCGGTCTGAACAGCTCCAACCGCATCCGGGTTCGGTCTCCACAGGTGCAGGTCCGGGTCGGGAACTACGCGTTCGACAACACAAACTCGGTGTACTCCGGCTTTAGCCGCCTCGGTGCGCTGACTTTGGACGATGATTACGATTCCCTCCGGACGAGCTTCTGGCTGTCTACGGACGGGTTATACAAGGCCGCGACAGATCAGATTACGCGCAAACGGTCGGCGCTGCGGGAAATCGCCGAGGTCGATAAGACGCCCGACCTGGCTCCGGCGAAACCGGTGCAGATTCTCCGTCCGCCCGCGCAGCTGAAGATCGAGTTGGAGCCTTGGGAACAGGAGGTGCGGAGGCTGTCCGCTATTTTTCTGAAGCATCCCGACGTGTTGTCCTCCAATGTTCGCCTGCTGGCGGTTTCAACCAACTACCGGCTGGCGAACAGCGAGGGCACTGTAATCCGCATTCCGGAAGAGGTGACCGATCTCGAAATCCGCTCACGGGCGTTGGCGGCCGATGGCGGCTCGGTATGGAACAGCGCATTTCTGACTGTTTTGCAGCCGTCGCAATTGCCGGACGAAAAGGAAATTGCCCGCCTTTCGGAGACGCTGGCTACGCAAACGGACGCGCTGCAGAAAGCCCCGCTGGCGGAAGAGTATAGCGGGCCTGTGTTGTTCGAACAACAGGCTGCGGCGCAAATGCTGGCTGAGGTCATGGCCGATGCGTCGCGCCAGCAGCGCAAGCCGGTTTCTGCTCCGGGGACCCCGGAGCAGCCCTTCCTTGAGAGTGTTTGGGCGTCGCGCTCCGGAAGCAAGGTGGCTCCGGATTGGATGACGATCTACGACGATCCACTGCAGACGCATTTCGGAAATCAGACGCTGGTGGGACAGTACGAAGTGGATGACGAAGGCGTGCCTGCCAGCAAGGTGATGCTTGTCGAAAAGGGAATCTTGAAAAACTTTCTCCTGAGCCGTGAACCGGTGAAAACATTCAATTCATCGAATGGCCATGGCCGTCTGCCGGGGGCGTTCGGCGCGCAGGCCTCGGCCATCGGAAACCTTTTCCTGCAAGCCGATCAGAGCACTCCAGAGGCGCAGATGAAGAGCAAGCTGATCGACAGGGTAAAGGCTGCAGGATTGAAGTACGGCATGATCATCCGGCGGCTAGATTTCCCTTCCACGGCCGGCGGCGAAGAGATTCAGGGCATCGGACGCGAGATGCAGAAGAACGGCTACGTTCGCACCCTCAGCCCGCCGCTGCTGGCATTTCGCGTTTATGCGGACGGACGGGAGGAACTGATCCGGGGAGTTCGGTTCAGAGAGTTCAGTGCTAAGAATCTCCGGGACATCGTACTCGCGTCTGACCGGCGGTACGTCTTAAATTACGTCAACAACGGAAGCTCGTTCGATTTCGCGGATCTGCGCGCAGACGAGACGACGTCCTCGGTCATATGCCCCTCGTTGATAGTAGATAGCGTTGAGATGGACCGCGCGCGCAATGAGGCCACCAAGCCTCCCATTGTTCCCCCACCGGCTCTCGTCGCACAAAAGTAGTCGATGCGAATTCTCAGTAAGGCCATTTTCAAAGAAGTGGCAACCAGCGCCAGCCTTGGCACCGTGCTGTTCATTTTCGTGCTGTTCCTGCGCACGATTGAGCGGCTCTCCTCGCTGCTGGTCAAGACATCCGCTCCGCCGGCGGTAATTGCGAAGCTGCTCCTCTATGCGCTGCCGGCAACGCTGCCCTTTGCTCTCCCGCTAGGGGTCCTGGTGGGAATTCTGATAGGCCTCAGCCGAATGTCCACCGACAGTGAGATCACGGCCATTCGCGCAGCCGGCATCTCGAGCATCACAGTAGCCCGCCCGGTGCTTTCTTTCGCGTTCCTGGCACTGGTGGTCACGGCCCTCGCGTCTCTCTGGCTTACTCCTCTCTCGCTGCATCTGGAGACCACAATCGCCCGTAACTTCGCCGCCGCCCAACTGACGGGCGACATCGAGTCCCGAATCTTCAACGAGCAGTTTCCCAACAAGGTGTTGTACGTCAATGGCGTTTCGGCCGATGGGCCGCAGCTGACCTGGCATCAGGTGTTCATGGCGGATGTCACACCCGCTGCGCAGTTGCAGCAGCAGGGCAAAGATCGAGGCGAAGGCCCGCGGATCATCGTGGCGCAACAGGCAATCCCGCATCCGGATCCGGCGAATAACCGCATCGTCCTGGACCTCCGGGACGTGCGCACGAGCGAGCGGGACAAAGAAGGTAAGGTCATCACGACGACCGCGCCCATTCAGATCGAGGCGCTGCAGGCTCAAAAGCAAGAAGACCTTCAGGTGAACAAGTCTGTGCAGGAGTTGGACACCGGCCCGCTCTTCAAGCGTGTCTACCGGCACCACGGCGCTCCGCTATCCCGTCAAGAGTATGTCGATGCCGCTATCGAGTTCCACCAACGGTTCGCCCTGCCGCTTGCCTGCATCCTGCTGGCGCTGGTGGGTATTCCTCTAGGCGTTTCCTCGCGCAAAGGCGGCAAGTCAGCGGCCTTTGTCGTCACGGTACTTGTGGCCTTTCTCTACTACCTGGCCTTTATCACGCTGATCGGTCTGGCAAAGAAGGGCAGCTTGCCTGTTCCGATCGCAGTCTGGACTCCGGACGTGGTGTTTTCGATTGCCGGCGTGATCCTGCTTGCCCGGCTGGAGACTCCGGGCGACCGGGACATCACGGGCTGGTTCACATCGGCATTCCAGAGGCTGATGAAGATGGTGTCCTCCGCCAGATTGCGGCCTTCCGCGTCCCGGGCTCCGCGCTTGTCCACAATCCGCCATTTTGGTCTGCGTCCCATGCTGGTGGACGCCTATGTTCTGAACGGCTTTCTGTTTTATCTGGCCGTTCTGCTGCTGGCGCTGGTGTCGCTCATTGAGATCTTCACCTTTTTCGAGTTGCTGGGCGACATGCTGAAGAACGACATCAGCATGGGCACCATGATCGACTACCTCTGGAATCTGGCGCCGAAGTTGATCTACGACCTCACGCCTATCGGAACGCTGGTGGCTTCGCTCATCTGCTTCGGCATCCTGACCAAGTACAACGAGGTGACGGCATTCAAGGCGGGCGGGGTCAGCGTGCATCGTCTGGCAGCGCCGGTGCTGTTCATCAGCCTGCTGATCAGCGGCATCCTTTTCGCTTTCGATCACTATTACATTCCCGAAGCGAACCGGCGGCAGGAGATGTTGCGCGCCGAGATCAAAAAGAAGACGGTACAGACCTACCTGAACCCCAACCGGCAATGGATTTACGGGAAGGGCTCGCGGATTTACAACTACCAGTTCCTGGACCCGCACCAGGCGATCATGTCCAAGGTGAATGTTTACGAGCTTGATCCCCGGACGTTCCACGTCATGCACCAGATTTCGGCAGAGCGCGCCAGGTGGGAGCCCCGGCTGTCCACGTGGGTGTTCCAGAACGGGGTCAGCCAGGACCTGCACGGTGAATCGGGAGTCTATCAGCAGTTCTATAACAGTTCCGCCTCTTTCCCTGAATTGACTGAACAGCCCTCGTGGTTCGTCAAGGAGGAAAAAGAATATAAGGAGATGAACTTCAGCGAGTTGGGCCAGTACATTCAGGAGCTACAGGTCGAAGGTATGGAAACAACTCCGCTTCAGGTGCAGTATTACAAGAAGTTCGCTGTGCCGCTGTTCGCACTTATCATGGCGCTTCTTAGTATCCCGTTCGCATTCATTGCAGGGAATCGGGGCGCTATGACGGGGGTCGGCATCAGTTTCGGAATCGCTATTGCTTATTGGACGGTCGGCACTT
>JAOAPP010000436.1 GCA_025462985.1 Bryobacterales bacterium
CGCCATTGATCTCGAATGTGTAGAGTGCCTTGTGGCCGCGCGCATAGCGAGTCGCTTCGAAATTGGCGAGCGAACCGTTTTCGAAGTGTCCAACAAATGCGCTCGCGTCGTCGATCTTCACCGTTTCGGCTTCACCTGTCAGGGCGTTCTGCCGCTCTCTTATGAATGTCTCAGTGACGGCGGCAACATCCGTAATCGGTCCGTTCAGCCAGAGCGCGGTATCGATGCAGTGCGCCAGCAGATCGCCGCTGACGCCGCTTCCGGCAACACTCGCATCCAGCCTCCACAGCCCCGCACCGCCGAGTGGCACTTTCTCGGAGATGGTCCAATCCTGCAGAAATTTCGCCCGGTAATGAAAGATCCGTCCGAGCTTTCCCTCTTCGATCAACCTCTTTGCGAGAGTAACGGCGGGCACGCGGCGATAGTTGTACCAGACCATGTTGGGAACGCTACGGGACTCCACCGCCGCAACCATGCGCTTCGCTTCTTCAAGATTTCTTCCCAAAGGCTTTTCGCAGAAGACCATCTTGCCCGCTTGCGCCGCCGCAACTGCGATCTCAGCGTGCGTGTCATTCGGACTCGCTATATCGATCGCATCGATGTCTCCGCGATCAATTAGCCTGCGCCAGTCTGTCTCGCTCGACTGGTAACCCCACTGCGTGGCAAACTGCTCCACCTTGCCGCGATCACGTCCGCATACAGCTTTCAGCTCGGGCCGGTAGTCCCCATCGAAAAACTGATTCGCCTGGCGATATGCATTGGAGTGCGTCCGGCCCATGAAGCCATAGCCGACAAGTCCGATGCGAAGAGGCTTTGTTTCAGACATGCACAGCTTCCTGCCACGAATGCGCATTGCGCACCGCCAGCATCGTAGCGAGAATGCTGTCCCAGGTTTCCGGCCTCCGCATCACCTCATTTGGGAACATGCAGCCGTCCCAGCAGATATGCCGGACGGATTTCGTAAGCGCACCGTTGTCATCCCGCAGCCAATATCCAGCATCCCGCACAATGTTGAGCCGGCCATTTTCGTCATGCGGCAGGCAGTGATGTCCGGTCTTGTCATGCGAGCCCGATCCCTTTACCGTTCCGTCATTCTGTGCGACATGGAAGTCGATGGTCCACGGGCGCAGAGCGGACGCCAGTTGCCTCAGAGCGGATTGCAGCGCGACGTCATCGTTCCAATTGAATATTGCAGGCAGAATGCGGTCTTCAGGCGCGTTGTATCCCAGCGTGTAAAGCAGTGTGTGGGCCATGTCGGCTTGAAAGCCCAGTGTTTGCGGGCGATCCACAGTTTCGAGAAGCTGCAGCATCTGCCGCCAGCTATGCATCCCGCCCCAGCAGATTTCGCCTTCAGCAGCCAATCGCTCTCCATGCGCCTCTGCAATGTTGCAGGCTTCCCGAAAGGTCTCAGCAATCGCCCTCGTGCTTTCATGCGGCGACTGCAGCCATTCGTGAAGGCCCGTCGCCGAATCAATGCGAATGACGCCGTACGTTCGAAAGCCCGTGCGGCGAAGTTGCTCGCCGATGACGCACGCTTTCTCGACTTGCTTCAAGAACCGCTTCCGGTCCTCCTCGGACCCCATCGCAGAACCACCACCGGTCGGCTGCCAAACCGGAGCCACGAGAGATCCAACCACGAACCCCCTGTCCCGGATCTTGTCCGTCAACCGGGCCAGATCCTCCGAAGTGGCGTCGATGCTGATGTGCGGATCCGAGAGAAAGAGATCGACGCCGTCGAAACGTTCGCCGCCGACTGAAGCAGCCGCGGTTAAATCCAACATTGTGTCCAGATCAATAAAGGGCTCCGCGCCGTCGCCCTTTCCGACCAGCCCCGGCCACATCGCATTATGAACTTTGGGAAACTTCGGGAGATTATCTTGAGGCATTGCAAGAAGGATACGAACTGAGAACCTTGTCGCCTTTGTATTGGAGTTCGTCTATCAGGCCGATCTTCGACGTGTAATATCCGTCCGCTGTCAGATTCTTCACCAGCGAGAAAAACTGAACGTTGCGGCCCGGGTTCGGCTTGCCGCTGTCACTTGCGTCGCACAACGGCTCCAGGATCGCGAGTTGCTGGCCTTCCGTCAGTGCCAGAAATGGCTTTTCCGCTACACGGCGCGATTCCGCATCGAGCCAGCGGAGACCATCCGCCACCACAAGCTGCTGATCCGTGTTGCGGGCAATAATCAAGTCGATATAGGACGGAACCCCGGAGCGAATTGCGCCCGGCGTGTCGGTCTCCGGAATAATCAGCTCTGCAATACGGGATATCGTCTGAAAGTCGGCATCGTTGAAGAAGCGCGGTTGCGCCTGCTGTTCGGGCGGAGTGTGGTGATGCTGATCCGCAGTCTGCCCGTAAAGATCGTCACTCGCAAACGGATAGGCGCAGGTCGCGCCAACCGTGCCAATGATCTTCAGCAAAGACCGGCGATCGGTAGAATACTTCGCCATCTATGCTTCCCCTTTCTTAAGCCTGTCAGCGATATGCTCAGCGGTTCGCGCAGCCAGCGCCATGATCGTCAGGGTCGGATTCTTCTCCGAAGAGCTCGGAAATGCGCTGGCGTCCACAACGTAAAGGTTCGGAACGTCATGCGACCGGCAGAACGAATCGAGCACGGAACCCCGCGGATCGCTGCCCATCTTGCACCCGCCGACTTCATGGTTTGTGACCGGCTTCGCACTGCTGGAGTGAATCTGGGCTCTGCTGGCGTCGAGAATGGCGCGGCACCATTTGTTCATGTCATCGTTTAACTTGGAATCGGAGTCGCTCAGCTTCCAATGGCGGCGAGGGCGCGGCAATCCGTACTCGTCTGGAGTTTCCGTGTCCAGATCGATATAGCTGTCCTTATTCGGAATCATCTCGTGGTACCCCGTGAATGTCATATAAGCGGGATAGCGGGCCTTCACGGCCTCTTTGTAGCTTTTCCCCATGCCCTTAACCGAGCGCGCCCATCCCGCCGTGCGATGGTTCTGATAGTTGAATTGCACGCCGAAGCTGCGGGCGTAATCGCGCTTGCGCTCATGCATGAACGACGGGATATACGCGTGGTCCAGAAAGCCCTGGTCGTCCACCGAGGGTTTCCCGATAAAGTCTTCCAGAAAGATCTCGTAGCCCGAAGTGATGTGCGGAATGAAGTTCTTGCCCAGCTCGCCGCTCGAGTTCCCTAGCCCGCTCGGGAAGCGGCTAGATTTCGACATCAACAGCAGCGCAACACTCTGAGCACAGGCGCAGGCGACCACCATAATCCTGCCTCGTGCCACTCCTTCCGCGCGTGTTTCACGATCGAAGTACCGCACTTCTTTGACTCGCGCTTCGTCCGAAACAGCAAGCTCATAAACAATGCTGTTTTGCTGCAGCGTCAGTTTGCCCGTCTTGAGAGCGGGGATCATGTGAACGTTCAGGGAGTTG
>JAOAPP010000455.1 GCA_025462985.1 Bryobacterales bacterium
CGCTGGCGGTCCCCGTACCCATGCGCGCTGAGAAGGTTCCCGTCACAAGCTTGCAATTGATCGGCCCGCGACTGGCCGAAGCGGATCTGCTCAACGCCGGGCGGCTGGTTGAGAGCGCGGTGAAGAGATAATCGCCGGCTATTTCGAAATGCCCGCCGCGGTGAAATCGGCGTCGCTAAACTGCACGTCCTGGTCAATGCGAGCGCCATTAAATTCCGTGACACTGTTTTTTCGCGGCCCATGCACAGTCAAGCTGGCTGGAATCGGATGGTGTTTTTCATCACGCGCGACACGAGTGACATCAATCCGGCGGACGAGTTCACCTGAGGGCGAATATTTCTCGATCCGTACCGGCACGAAGCGCTGAGGATCAATCCAGCTGCGCACTTTGGCGTAGATGGAAACGGAGGAGCTGTCCGGCTTCGATTCGAGAATCTGGCAGTTCACTCCGTTGATCGCCTCTGACCCGATAACGGACTGCTTTTTCCAAGCGAAGAAATTCTCTACCGCGTCCTGATAGGAGAGATCACTGTCGAACAACCCCTCGTTCATTTGGGAGGCCTTGATCGCGCGAACTGGCTGCTGGGGAATGACGATCGAACCTTTCGCAATACCCTGGGCCTGGTGCAAGATGACGGCTTCGCCCTTATGCTCGTCCGGCCAGAGCACTTGATAAACAAGATCGGTGGTCGTCTTCGTCCGGCGCTGCTTAATCTGAAGTTGCAGGACGCGCTTAACGCCCTCGCGTTGGACCTCAAGCTTGGTCCGGATTAAGGCGCTCCCTTGGCTGACGTCGTCCAGCCGCTCAGCAAGTTCTGCGGCTGACATTGTGACCAGGGGTGGTTCAGCAGCGTGGAGGGAGATAATGCAAAATGCCGCAGCGGCGAGGGCGAGGGCGAAAAAAGGTTTCACGGGTAAAGATAATGTTGCCCAGGATGAATTCGCACGAAGCGATTGGTTTGCGCTCCTCATCCGGCTTGCAAAGCCTGGCTTGGATTTAGCCGGGAACTTCGCCAGGCGGGATAGAGACCGCTAATAATTCCGACAGCAACGGCGATAACGACAGAAAGGCCGAGGAGCGCCATGCTAAGGTCAGGCTGCAACAACCCTTTAATCGCCGGCGTTGCACTCAGCACCTGGACTCCGATGGCACCAATGGCCACGCCAACGACGCCGCCGAAAAGTCCAAGCAACGCAGATTCATAAAGAATCATTCTCATGATTCGCCCGCGCGTCCAACCAACGGCGAGCAGCACACAGATTTCGTGGGTGCGTTCGAAAACGGTCATGAGCATCGTGTTCATCACGCCAAGCACACCCACAAGGATGGCGAGGAGAGACGTGCCCCAGCTCATCGCCTTAACCAGTCGAAATCCCTCATTGTGGCTCAAGTGCTCGCTCACAGTCACAGCGCGGACTTCCGGAACCAGTTGTTCGATCTGTCGAGTAAGTTCCTTGATTTGTTCCTCGGTAGTCGAAGGCGTCACTCGAACATCAATTGCGTTGACCTGGTTGGGAGCGCCGATGATTCCTTGCAAGAGGGGTAAAGAAAGAATGACCGAGCCGTCTTCGACAAGCGCGCCACCCTTCACGATCCCGACGACAGTTAGTCGCTTGGTTTCAATCTGTATCGGATCAGCAACTTTTTTCTTGAGCACCTCCGCCGCTGTCTGACCGAGCACGGCGGCTTCTTCTGCGGCATCGCGAGGCATGCGACCGGAAATCAGTTCGAGATTGTTCCAGGAAAATCCTCCCCATTCGCGGGCGGAAAGAATCATCAGATCAGAGTCTTCAACACTGGTCACCTCGACGAGAAGATTGCAGGTCGCGGCGATGTGCGGAAGGCCGGCGATGCGCTCGCGAACGGAAGCGTCGAATGGCTTCGGAGTGAGCGATCCTCCTCTGTTTGTGACGACGATGTCGGTTCCGCGCGCCTTCAATCCAACCTGCCAGCCTTTCTCAAAGCCTCGCGACATTCCAACCAATGCCACGACGGCAGCAATGCCGATGGAAATTCCGGCAAGGGTCAATCCCGTGCGCAAGGGACGGCGTAAGAGACCACGGATGATAACGGTAAAGAAGGTCATGGCTTGTGGTCCGAGACAATTCGGCCGTCGATCATATGAAGAATTCTCCCGGCTCGTTTGGCTATCGTGGCGTCATGAGTGACCAGCACCATGGTGCGACCATTTTGTTGTTGCAGACTAATAATGAGGTCGAGCACGGCATGCGCGTTTTCGCTGTCGAGATTACCAGTTGGTTCATCAGCAAGGAGCAAAGATGGCCCATTAGCCAGACTGCGCGCGATGGCGACGCGCTGTCGCTCGCCACCGGAAAGTTTGGAGGGGAAATGATCGAGTCGATGCTCGAGACCGACCAGTTTTAGCAATTCGAAGGCGCGCTCGCGTCGCTGAGAAGCTGAGCGATCGATTTCGAACATCGGGATCTGCACGTTCTCGGCCGCGGTGAAAGTCGGCAGGAGGTGAAAAGCCTGGAAAATGAACCCGACCTCGCGAGCACGGTAGGCTGCGGGATTGGGATGATCCGGCAGCGATATTCCGCGGTAGAGAAGGGTTCCGGAGGTCGGTCGATCCAACGCACCGAGTAATTGCAGCAAAGTCGATTTACCGCATCCGCTCGGTCCAGTAATAACAACGAACTCGCCCTCTTTAATGGAAAAATCTACTCCGCGCAGTGCCTTGACATGCCCTTCGTCGAACTCGCGGGTGAGAGCTTTTGCCTCGAGGAGAGATGCGTCGCTGGCA
>JAOAPP010000468.1 GCA_025462985.1 Bryobacterales bacterium
GCGGGTCGCGCTGAATGGATTTAAGGATCGTCACCAATGCGTCGACGTCGCTGCGCTTCAATGCGGCCGAGCCCTGCAGCTGCGGAGCAAAATTCACAAGAACCTTGACGTTCAGGCCCTGGCCGGACGGTTTACCGGCGCGTTCGGATGTTTCGTTGAAAAAGGCTGTGACCGGGGACTCGGAGATGTTGTTGGGCTTGATAAAGAGTGGAATCGACTTCTCCCTAGAATTGAATTGCGCCGCGACATCCCAGCCCGATGAGCAGATTCGCTCGCTACGATCCCGCATCAGCCAATCAAAGTGATAACGGCCCTCCCCGATATCGATCACGCCCTGCAGGAAGGCATCGCCTTTCGCATCTTCCTCAATCCCGGGCAAATGGAAATGCTGGACGAAGTAGCTGGAGTGAGCACGATCCCCTTCCGGGTAGACACGAAAGAGGACCGTCAGCAGGTCATTGCCCGATAGCTCTCTCAAAGGCACGTTGACGTCATACCCGCTATGAAATCGCAGGTCGAATCCCAACTCTGGCTTTCGCTCCGTCACGGTACAAGGGATATCCCTCCGTCCCGATTCCGCTTCGAGAGCGGCCTGGTCGGAAGGCATCAGGTTCACTGCCTCGCCAGGCTCGGCCGGCCGGAGTGCGATCTGCGCCTGTCCGTTCGGAATGGTAAGCAGCGCAATACAAAGAACAAGACTGACTGGCGCCTGGCTCAGAGTCAGTCTCCGGAAGTTCCGGCTAGCCACAGGCGAACACGATCCTAATAACCGCGATGCCATAATCCCCCAACTCAAATCGTTATACGAAACCGGTCGGAACGACAGCTTACTAATTATGCGCCAATCCATCTGAAGTGGCTGCTCAGAAATCAAGACTCAGAAGGAATTCTTAACATTTCTTAGTTCCGGCTGTACTGGGAGGACCACCAGTCCTGGAGAGCTCTTCAGCGGCGGTTATCCCGCCTCCGGCCGGCGATGGCTGTGTTACAGTGCGAGAGGTTATGGCTTCCAGAAGCGTAAATAAAGTTCTTTTGATTGGCAATTTGGGCCGCGATGCGGAAACCAAATACACTCCTTCCGGCGCATCGGTCACACGTTTCGCGGTGGCTACGACTCGCAGCTGGAAAGATCAACAGACAAACGAGTGGAAGGAAGAAACTAACTGGACCAATGTGGTGCTGTGGCGGCAGGAAAATGTCGCCAACTATCTGACCAAGGGAAAGCAGATCTACGTCGAAGGACGCCTCCAGACCAGGAGCTACGACGACAAGGACGGGAAGAAGGTCTACGCGACCGAAGTAGTCGCTGACGAGGTCATCCTCCTCGGCGGGCGGGGCGAGGCTGCGCCGTCCGGCTTAGAGGGTGGCGGGCCCGCCCGCGGAGCCTCTCGTCCACAAAGCATCCCGAGACCGGCTGCAGGCGGCGGTGGCCAGAACCCGGCTGAAGAGGATCCGTTTGGTGGAATGGGCGTCAACGACGATGACGTCCCGTTCTAAACGGCGAGCCGCTTTACTTTTGACCGCCCGAACCGGCGCCCTGACTCCTACTTTGCTCTTTCTGCTTCAGATCCTCTTCGACTGTTTCCAGGTCGCCTTCTGCCTGCGACGGAATCGGACGTTGTTCAGCCGCAAGGTTGGCGTCCCGCATATTTGGGTCTGACTTTTGGTTTTCGCTCATGCCCACATAGACTGACAATACAGACTGGCAGTTTCACCGGGCACCGGGCACTTAACTTTCGACGGCGAAGCGAAACAACGTAGAAGCCCGGTACTCCTGGCCCGGAGCAAGCTCGGCCGAGGGAAACTCCGGGTGATTCGGCGTGTCCGGAAAGTGCTGCGTTTCCAGACAGAATCCGGTACGGAATCCGTACGTCACGCCGCCTTTTCCCTTGATGCTGCCGTCCAAATGATTTCCCGTGTAGAATTGAACGCCGGGCTGGGTGGTAAACACTTCAAGGACACGGCCTGAAGTCGGTTCCGCAACGCGCGCTGCCAGCATGAGTCCGTCGCCAGTTCGATTCAGCGCGAAATTGTGGTCGTAGCCGATCCCGAGTTTCAGCTGCTCATTCTTCTCGTCGATGCGCTCACCGACCCGTGTCGGCTGGCGGAAATCGAATGGGGTGCCCTCGACGCTCTTTAATTCACCGGTTGGAATCAGGTTTTGATCCACAGGCGTGAAGCGGTCCGCATGTATCGTGACGACATGGTCGAGCACGTTTCCTTTGCCCTGCCCAGATAGATCGAAATACGAGTGATTGGTCAGATTCAGAACGGTCTTGCGGTCCGTTTTGGCGAAGTATTCAAGACGAAGCTCGTTTCCGTCAGTCAGCTGATAAATCACGCGCACATCGAGATTACCTGGATATCCGTCCTCGCCATCGGGACTGAGATAGCGCAGTTCCAGTGCCGGGACTCCGTCCAAGGAGGTTTCGAAGGGAGTCCAAACCACCTTGTCGAAGCCTTTGATGCCACCATGGAGCGAGTTGGAACCGTCATTTGCTGCGAGTTTATACGTCTGGCCATCGAGCACAAATTGTGCGCCGGCAATGCGATTTGCACAACGGCCGACGAGGGCTCCGAAGTACGGATTCTTTGCCAGATACCCATCGAGATTGTCGAAGCCGAGGGCCACATCGTCCAGCTCTCCATTCCGGTCCGGCGCCAGCAGCTTTACCACTCTGCCGCCGAAGTTGGTGATAGAAGCTTCAATGCCATTGGCATTGGTGAAGGTGTAGAGAGAGATTTGTTCGCCGGAAGGAAGAGTTCCGAAGGCTCGCTTTGTCAGATTACTCATTTGTCCCAATCGCTCAGCTGCGCTGTTGAGGCCAGGCGACCTTTTCTCCTTTATGGAACGCGAGGTTTCCAATGTGGCCAGCTCGGGCGGCTGCCACACCAGCCTCAACGGGTGCATTGGGCTGCTTGCGCGAACGTACGCAGTCGAAGAAGTTGCGCATGTGCGTGATGGTGCCGTCTTCGATACTGTGCTCGCTCAATGCCGGGTTTTGGACGCGACGACCTTCCCGGTAGATTTCAAATCCGCTGCGAGTGAGCTTCAGAGTGCCCGTCGTACCGCGAAACTCCAGGCCGCCGTCATCGACGGATGAGACCATGGTCCCCTCGTAACCAACCTCAAAACCCGGATAGCGAAAGGCCGACTGGATCGTATCGGGACACTGCCACTGATCAAAAACGTAGGTGTCGCCCATTGTCTGTGCCACTTGAGGAGCGTCGGTCTTCATGGCCCAATGCACCACGTCGATCCAATGGGCAAAGAGGTCGGTCATGGCGCCGCCGCCGAAGTCCCAGAACCAGCGCCATCGCCGATACTTCTCCTCCGTGAAAGGCTGCTGCGGCGCAGAACCCAGCCATCGCTTCCAATCCAACAGCCCGGTATCGATTGGCTTAACGGAGTCATGCCCTTGATAGTTCTGATACCAGTAGGTTCGAACTTGCGTGATGCGTCCGATGTTGCCGCCCTGAATCAATTCGACAGCGCTTTGAAAATGAACCCAACTGCGCTGCTGCATTCCGCATTGCAGGATGCGATTGGAGCTTCTGACGGCTCTGATCAGCGCGTCGCCTTCGTCAACGGTGTGCGTGACCGGCTTCTCAACATAAACGTCCTTGCCGGCGGCAAGCGCATCGGAGGCCATGCGGACGTGCCAGTGGTCGGGCGCGGCAATGATAACGGCATCGACGTCTGGCTTGGCAAGCAGTTCCTTGTAGTCCAGGTGAGTGCTTGCGGTCTCATTCGTGCGAGCGCGCAGCTCGTCCCGCCGCGGCTCGTACACATCACAGCCGGCCACAATTCGGGCTCCGCCGGCCTGATCGGCCGCGTCGAGCAAGGCGCGCATTCGGCCGCCGCACCCGACAGCGCCAATTCGGATGGTGTCATTGGCCGCCGAAGCGCGGCTTGCCGCGGCGGCCGTGAGACCGCTGGCCACAAGAAACTGTCGTCGGTTTGGTTCCATAAACGCGAGTTAGCCCGCAACACAAGATTCTATATGCAGACGATTTGCAAATCCTGATCCGATCCATAAAAACATTGCATAAGCAAATTGACTTCTCTGCTTTGCCGTTGCGGATCTGTCCTTCATAATTAGAGATTAGTCGAAATGCTGGCTGAACGTCGCCAGCGCTCATGTCTGCGCTTGCATCTGGTTCCGCCATGCCAGCACAGTTCATCAGCGAGTTGGCTAACCAAGGAGCAGAATGTCGAACGAATTGCATAACCGGCTCGAACTGCCGTATGGCGAACTGGAAGAGCTGAACCTCAAGGCTAAGGAAGAGCGCAGCAAACGTATTCCGATCCACAAGATTCAGGAAGAACGCCTCAAGTACCTGACCGACGAAAAGCGAATCAAGGCTGTCACAGTTCTCTTCAGCGATCTCGAAGGCCGGCTGCACATGCTGGATTATGACAAGAAGTTTCTTGTCAAGAGCTGGGACAACCTCACGTTTGATGGCTCTTCCATTCGTGGCTTTACCGCGCAGCGGGAGAGCGACCTGCGCTTAGGAATGGACTGGAGCGCTTTCTTTTGGGCGCCCTGCGACGTCTTCGGAAGCGGGAAGGTTCTTATCTTCGGCCAAGTCATCGACAAGGATGGCAGTCCCTATGCCGGCGATATTCGAGGCGTGTTGAAAGCCTATGCAGACGGGCTTCATGAGAAGCAAGGCTACACCCTCAACGCTGCGAATGAAATTGAAGGCTTCCTGTTCAAGGGCGTCGACGCGGAGCGCCACTTCCACCAAAATCTTCGATTCGACTACGTGAACACGGGCGGATACTATCACTCTCTTCCGGGAGATCCGCTGCGCGAATTCATCGATCGAGTTGCCGAAGTGCAGCGGGCGATGGGCTTCCAGAACGAGAAAGACCATCCCGAAGTCGCCCCGTCTCAATTCGAGATCAACTATGAATACGGAGAAGTGGTCTCCGCTGCCGATCAGATTCAGATGTATAAGCTGATCTGCCGCCAGGTGGCAACCAGGATGGGTTATACCGCCAGCTTTCTTCCAAAGCCGGTGGTGGGCGTGAACGGCAGCGGGATGCACACGAACATCTCCATCAGCAAGGGCAAGAAGAACCTGATGTGGGACCCGAAGGGGCAGGAGAAGCTGAGCACCTTTGGATGGGGGTTCATTGACAAGATCCTGACCCACGGCAACGACCTGTGCCTGCTGCTGAAC
>JAOAPP010000471.1 GCA_025462985.1 Bryobacterales bacterium
CCCGGTTGGTCTGCTCTCTCTCTTCCTCACGCAGCGACTGGTCGAAGATCCACCCTGTATCGCAGAGGAAAAGCGAGCCGGCATCAAAATCGATTACATAGGCCTCGCGCTGATCGTCATCGGAGTCGCCTGTTTCCAGTTCGTGCTTGACAAAGGGCAGGAGAATGACTGGTTCGCGTCGCCCCTGATCACCACGATGTTCAGCATCGGCGTTCCGATGCTCTGCGCCTTCTTCATCTGGGAGTGGTTCCATGACGACCCCATCGTGGATGTCCGTCTGTTACGAAACCGGAACTTCGGTACGGCGGTCTTCTTCTCCTTTGTGCTCGGAATCGTCTTGTTCGGTTCCACCGTGCTCATCCCGGAATTTCTACAGAGCAGTCTTGGCTACACCGCCGAGCGCGCCGGCATGGCCTTGTCTCCCGGCGGACTGATGTTGCTGGTGATGATGCCCGTCGCGGGCCGGTTGACCGCTACCAAGCTCGATCCCCGGTTGCTCATAGCCATCGGCTTTTTGGGAACGTCGATCACGCTGCACCTGATGACGATCGTCTACCTGCAGATCGACTTTCACACCATGGTGCTTCTCAGGATGATGCAAGTGGCGTTTCTGCCCCTTGTCTTCGTTCCGATCAGCACGCTGAATTACGTTGGCGTTCCTCGCGAGAAGAACAACCAGGTATCGGGCCTTTCTAACTTCGCCCGGAACATGGGCGGCGCAATCGGCACCTCTCTCCTCACCACTTTCCTGGCGAGGCAAAATCAGACTCACCAGCGAAACTTTGCAGCGCACACCACCAACGGCAGCGGCAACTTTCAGCAAATGCTTGACGGCTTCAAGGCGCTGTTCGCTTCCCAGGGTTTTGAACCGGCCGTGGCCACCAAAAAGGCCCTGGCGCTCGCTTACCGAACGGTGCAGGGGCAGGCGAGTGTACTCTCGTTTGAGAACAGCTTCTGGGTGATGTCCCTCATCGTCCTGCTCCTGGTGCCATTGCCGTTCATTATGCGCCGGCCCAGACCGGGCGAGCGTCAGGCATCGGCCGCGCACTGACCCCGTACACTGGTCTCCATGGGGTACTGCCAATGATTGTCACCGTGCAGCAGCATATTCTGCAGCGGCAGCAGCAGTTTCCTGAGGCTCGCGGACGGCTTTCCTGGCTTCTTTCGGGCATCACTCTGGCCACCAAGATGACGGAATCCAAGATACGTAGAGCCGGATTGCTGGACATTTTAGGTCCGCTGAACCATACGAATGTTCAAGGCGAGGTGCAGCAAAAGCTTGACGTGTATGCGAACCAGGCGCTTCTTCATTGCCTTGGTGTTCGCGACAGCGTTGCAGCGTTAGTCTCGGAGGAGAACGAGGAGCCTGTAATGCTGGAGCGCTCTGAAGGTTCTGGCGAGTACGTCATCGTCTTCGATCCGCTGGACGGCTCTTCGAATATCGACGTAAATGTCAATGTCGGCACGATATTCTCTATTTTCCGGCTGCCAGAACGCGCCAAGGACGGCGGCAGTTCGGCCATTCTCCAGCCCGGGACCAGGCAGGTCGCTGCCGGGTACGTCGTGTATGGACCTTCCACGATCCTTGTTTACACCACGGGTAACGGCGTGTTCGGCTTCACTCTTGATCCGGCCATCGGGGCGTTCGTACTCAGCCATGAAAACATACGAATGCCGGAGAGCGGCAACACCTATTCTGTGAATGAGGCGAACGCGGAAAGCTTTCCTGCGCCTTACCAGCACTTTCTGCGGAAGCTCAGGATGGGAGAACTGGGACGAAAATACAGCTCCCGATACATCGGTTCCCTGGTAGCCGACTTCCATCGAACGCTCTTGAAGGGCGGTATCTTTCTTTATCCCCCCACCGCATCCCACGTCGGCGGGAAATTGAGGCTGCTATATGAAGCCAATCCTCTGGCGTTCATAGCCGAGCAGTCCGGCGGGATTGCGACCAGCGGGCGAGAACGTATTCTGGATATCCAGCCGCACGACATTCATCAGCGAACGCCTTTTGTCGTGGGGAGCAGCGCCGAGATGACGGCCTTCCTGGAGAGTGTCGGATCAGTCGGCTCCGCTCATGAGGTTCTTGATCGGGCGTAGAAAGATCAGCATCAGCGCTCCCACCGCGAGGCTCACCAGTCCCACCAGGCCGAAGAGCATCGGCAGCGGAAACGTCTCATAGACGGATGCCCATAGACCCCCGATGTAATTGCCGACGGAGTCCGCCAAAAACCACGCGCCCATGGTGAGGCTCGCAATGCGAGGTGGAGCAAGCTTCGTCATTGCGCTGAGGCCGACCGGGCTCAACAGCAGTTCACCGATTGTCTGGAAGAAGTAGCACATGATCAGCCAGATCGGGCTGACGCGGCCTCCTCCTGATACCGGCACAAGCACCAGAAACCCAAGCGCCACAAAAATGAGGCCCCCGGCGAACTTCGCCGGACTGGACGGATCCTTGGAACCCAGCTTGATCCACAACCAGGCAAAAAACGGAGCTAGCAGCATGATAAACAACGAGTTCAGCGACTGAAACCAACTCGCCGGGTAAGTAAATCCAAGAAAGGTGAGCGAAGTATTCCGCTTGGCAAACAGGTTCAGCGTCGAGCCAGCCTGTTCGTAGTTAGCCCAAAATGCGCAGGCCGCCATAAAGAGGATCAGAACTGCCAGCAGCCGCCTGCGCTCGAGGGCTGACCACTTGCCGAACGCGAAAATCCACCCGAAGAAGGCAACCGTGATCGCGATGAGCATAACGCCCCCGGCGCTCGCGACTCCCCCCGGAGTAATTCTCACGATCCCCATGCGATCGAAGACAAGAATGATCGCTGCTGCGGCCAGCATA
>JAOAPP010000485.1 GCA_025462985.1 Bryobacterales bacterium
AGCTGGATACCAGCACCAGTCGGTCATCTCAGACGGAGGTTTCAGGACGCCCTCGTGAAGGTCGATACCGGATCCGAGTCGATAAGACAATGCGCGGAACGGTGAACGGCGGTGGGCCCGAATACCAGTTCACTTCTTTCAACGGGCAGATTTATCTGCGGGAGAAGAAATAGGCGGCGATCATGCGAGGTCCATTCAGCCAGTATCTCGCAACGGAATCTCCGGGGCTTCCGCACCCCACCCAACTCGCGAGTACTCCACCCGGGCAGTGACAACTTCCAAGCTGGCCAACTTCGTTTCCATGACATCAATCATTGGCGAAATCCGCCTTGCTGGTGTCACGTAGTCGAACCGCAGAAGCTCCATCATGCAGCCATACCGGGAATCGAAGTAGGAGGGTAGGGCTTCGCCGTTCACGACGAGGCTCGAGCCACCGAGACGGCGCAGGATGGAGGCGGACCCATGTCGGACGGTGGCAGTACAAGAACCCAGAGTGCCGCCCCATAACCGAGCGAGGGCGTAGGATCCGACTGCCGTTTCGAGGGCGGCTTTGGTCATACGCCACTCTTCGGCCAGCGCCCATCCGCCGATCTCGACGTACAGCAATCCTCGGTGGCAGGCGAGCCGCAGGTCAGCTTCTACGGCCGCCCGGAGCTTAAGCGACCATCGCGGGTCTTTGCCAAGGCCTGAGTGGCTGATCCGCAGAAATGTATAGGGAACGGAATTTGGATATATCAGGTAGCGGGCGCAGCCGATGAGATTGTTTTCGCAGTCTGTTAGAAGCAGGTGCCAAGCTTCCTCATCGCCGCACATCCGAAAGCGACCTTCCCGATCGAGAGATTCCTCACCGATCGCTCCATCTTCTAAGTACAAACGCCCGCGCAGCCGTTGCAGGGAGTCCAGCCGGGAGCGATACAGTGCTTCGTCGACCGTGAAATCGGCGAACGCCGGCTCGTAGGTGGCGAACTTAGGTCCGAGGATTTGAAATTGGTAGTGACGGGACACTTAGCAGCGTTCTCATTCCACATATCGGCGGAATGAGTCGGCCACTTGATAGAGCAGAAAGAGAAATATGGATCAAACCACGACGAGCCGGGCGGGCTGCACCGCCTTTTCGCCAATCTGCTGCCGCCAGAGGGCGTAGTACAGGCCCTTTTCGTCCAACAGCTCAGAGTGCGTGCCCTCTTCCACGATGCGCCCCCGCTCCAGCACGTAGATGCGATCAGCGTGCATGATTGTCGATAGGCGGTGGGCGATCAGGATGGTCACGACGTCGGTTCGCTGCCCCACATCCTGAATGGTCCGAGTGATCTCCTCTTCGGTGATGGAATCGAGGGACGAGGTCGCCTCGTCGAAGACCAGGAGATGCGGTCTTCGAAGCAGCGCCCGCGCAATGGACAGGCGCTGCTTTTCGCCCCCGGAGACTTTGACGCCGCCTTCGCCGATGAGGGTATCCAGGCCCTTGTCTGCGCGGGCCAGAAGGGAATCGGCAGCTGCACGGTGGAGGACCTCGAGACACTCTGCGTCGGTGGCATCCGGCCGGACGAATAACAAGTTTTCGCGGATGCTGCCGGAGAACAGCTGCGTGTCCTGTGTCACGAAGCCGATCTGGGAGCGCAGTTCTTCCGGGTCGATTTGCTGTGCATCGACACCGTTATATAGCACCGAGCCTTGTTGCGGTTGATAAAGTCCGACCAGCAGCTTGACCAAAGTTGTTTTACCGGCTCCGGAGGGGCCTACAAAGGCCACCGTTTGACCGCGCGTGATCTCAAAGGAAACATCGCTCAGCGCAGCCTGGTTCGCGGTCCGATGCTGAAAGGTCACGTTGTCAAATGTCAGTGACTTCAGGTTGCCCAGGGGCACGGGTTCCGCGGGCTTCGGCTCGGGCGGAATCTGCAGGATCTCTTCTAGATTGGCGAGAGAGGCTTCCGTCTCACGATAGATGTTGATGATGTTGCCGAGTTCCTGCAGCGGTCCAAAGATGAAGAAGGAGTAGATGAAGAGCGAGAAGAACTGCCCGACGGTGATCCGCTGAGTGAAGATCAGGTAGAGCATCAGGAACAGGATGCTGGTCCGGAGAAAGTTGACAACCGTGCCTTGCAGAAACCCCAGACTCCGGAGATACCGGACCTTCTTGAGCTCGAGCTTCAGGATTTTGTCGGTCGTCGAGTTGAGCCGGTTCACCTCCTGACGCGCCAATCCCAAAGTTTTTACCAGTTCGATGTTGCGCAAAGATTCTGTCGTGGAGCCGGCGAGGGCGGTGGTCTCGGCAACGATGGTTTTCTGAATCACTTTGATGCGGCGGCTGAGGACGGAACTGATGACGCCGAGCACGGGGACGGTCAACAGGAAGGCCGGTACGATGATCCAGTCCACCTGCAGCGCATAAATGGTGACGAAGACTACGCCGACGGTCGCCGTAAACAGCACGTTGACGAAGGCGGTGATGAAGCGTTCAACGTCCGTGCGAACCTTTTGGAGTTTGCCGAGCGTTTCGCCGCTCCGCTGATCCTCGAAAACCGCGTAGGGCAGGGATAGGGAGCGTTCGACGCCATCGGCGTACAGTTCGGCTCCCGTTCTTTGGACAACAATATTGACGCAGTAATCCTGGAAGTTCTTGGCGACTCGCGAAACGAATGCGACCCCTACGGCGGCTCCCAACAGAACGCTGACTCCGCGAATGAACTGCCCAGTGGAGTATTGGTGAAATTTGGTCGCGTACTGATCGATGATGTGTCGAAAAATCAGCGGATCGAGAAGCGAAAAAACCTGGTTAATGGCCGCCAACAGCAGCGCCAGCAGTACGAGCGGCCAGTGATTTCTTAGATATCGGATCAGGAGTGCCATTGCGAAGCTATCTATTCAGGATAGGCGTTAGATGCATTCGCAAGGGAGCAAAGTTTCTGGTCCGGGCTAGTGCGCTCCATCCAGTAGTTGGAATCCTCGCTGGTTGGTGGTGGCCCTCCAGGCCGGCCTGCCTGCCTTGTCGTACAGCACGATTTCGGGTTGTTCATTGTTCATTTTGATCTCTCCGTTCACGATACCGGAAGAGTCGACGAGTACGAAACGCTGCGCGTCCACCTCTGTGGCAGCCGGGCGCTTGTCTGGTCTCATTGGCGGCGGCATGAGCAGTTGCCCCAACAGCGGCGGAGGAGAAAAGAACGCCTGCGACACGAAGCCTCCGACGAATCCGGCGGCAATCGAAGCAAATGTGACGGACGGGAAAGTGGCTCTCATGACATGACCTGCTATCAGAACGGGGAACAATCGTAATCTTGCGAATTATTTTTGTCATTGCAAACTGACGCGAATTGCGGATAGGCTGGCTGCAGCGGGAATGTCTGCAGATCTTCCACTTGTGAGCGCGTGCCTCCAGGGTGATGCGGCGGCATGGGAGACCTTCGTGTCCCGCTATCGCCAGTGCGTTTTGGCGTTCGCGCTATGCCTGGCGAAAAACGAATCGGTTGCGCAGGAAATCGCCAGTTCGGTGTGGGCGGATCTTTACGGGAGCGGGCGCAGTTCGAAGCTCCGGGCGTACTCCGGACGGGGCTCTTTGGAAGGTTGGCTCCGGACGCTGGTCGCGCAAGCGTATGCGGACCTTTACCGAAAGGAGCGACGGTTTGTGGCGATGGACGAAGATAGCTTCCGCGATTTGTCGGAAGAGACCGCGTTTGAAAGCACGGATGGCCGCCTGGAGCAGGCTTTGGACAAAGCACTATGCGAATTGACGGGCGAGCAACGCCTCGTTCTCACCGCTCACTACCTGGAAGGGCGCACATTCGCGGAGATTGGGCGGATGCTCGGGGCACACGAATCGAGCGTAAGCCGCCAGTCGAAGAAGAGTCTTGAACTAGTACGCAAGCGCACGGCGCACTATCTTCGGGTTGCCGGGATGTCCATGCAGGAAGCGAAAGAGGCCATGGACGGCGATGTGCGGTGCATTTCTCTGGACGTGCGGAAGCGGCTTCAACTGGTAAGGGGCGCGTCATGAGTGATCATCTGCTGGACCAGATCAGATTGAGCTTCTCGTCGGCGCAGATCGCTGAGGCCAGCCATCCTGATGCCGATACGCTGACTGCGTTTCGAGAGCGCAAGCTATCTTCTTGCTTGCGGAACACGATCGCGGAGCACCTTTGTGTTTGCGCGGCATGCCGTGAGGTCCTGGCGTTTTCGAGTTCGAGCAGTTTGACGGTACGGTTTGCCGGACGCCAATGGAGGCGAATTGCGGCGGCTGCAGTCCTCGCGGTTGGTTTTGCGTCCTCACTATCGCGTACTGAAGATGGGGTACCCCGGGTGGTGATAGAAGGACCGGTTCGAGGGCCGGCAACGGCGCGGTACGCAGTAGACCGCTCACCGAATGTCTCCTATGCGTCAGCAGAGTTGCTGGCTCCCGCGATCAATGGGCCGACGTATGTCTGGAGAGTGCGGAAGAAGGGCCCTTCAGCAGTGCTGGAAGCGTCTCCTGACGGCGGGCGGAATTGGCGGACGGCCGAGCTTAACGAGCGATTCGAACCGAAGGCGGTGGGATTCAAAGGATCAGATGTGTGGGTGACGGGCGCGACAGGTATGCTCCTGTCCCGTGACTCCGGGCGGCATTGGCTTCACCTTCAGCCCCTTCAAAGCGGTAGACTGCTTGAATTGAACGTACAACAAGGCGATACTAATGCACTGCACTAATTGCGGCACACCCGCTGACGCTAGCGCGACCTTTTGCGAGAACTGCGGAACGGCGCTGCATCCGTCCTCCGCCGGGTCCTCCACTATAGATATCGGGCCGGCAACTCCGGCCTGGCAGTCGCCGGGCAGCGCGAATGCAGCCGCTGTCGCATTTCCGCCTCAGGTAGAAGACAAGGGGAGACGAGTTATCGCCTATCTCATCGATGTGGTTCCGATGGTACTGCTGGCGGTGTTTCACTTCCTGCCGATTGTCGGCTGGATATTTTACGGCCTGATCCATGCCTGTTACTGGCTGTTTCGCGACTACACCGGCGCGAGTCTCGGGAAAACGGCGCTGGGCGCTTATGTCACAAGTGAGGACGGGAGTCCGTCGACAACGAGGCAGCGTATTCTGCGAAACGCACCGCTCGCAATCCCCGGGATCATCGGCATGATCCCGCTGATCGGTATTTTCTTCGAAGCGGCGTTGGCTCTGCTCATCTTCGGCGGGGAGGCGGTTATGCTGCTGCTGACCGGCCGCCGGCTGGGCGATTACCTCGCCGGAACGACCGTATATCGCAAAGGCGTAAACCTTTAGTGTTCGCTGGACGGCGGCACGATGTTCTTCAGTCTCATGTAGACGCTTAGGATTCCGTACTGCTCGTTGTCGTGTGCGATGTTGCCCGTCAGGGCTCCGATTCTTGTGCGCTGCCCGCGAGGAGTTTTGAACGTCTCGCTGGCATTAGAATCGGTCAGAGAGTCGAATGCTTTGTCACACTCGGCGAAGGAGGCCTGGAGCGCGGCGATTACTTCAGCTTTTGAGGTTTTTGCTGCGGCGTTTGCGTCTTTTTGATCGCCAACCACCGCAGCGCAGGTTCGCATCTGTGAATCGGAGACATGATTCACGACGGAGGCAAAGGTTCTGAGTTCCGGAGTGGGTTTGAACGAATACGCGTCATCCGGAACTTTTTGGGCGGACTTCAGGATGTTGTCTTTCACGCGGGAATAGGCTTGTTTGACTTCGGCGCTGACCGAAGGCGCAGTTTGCGCTGAGACGATGCCGATTGATGCAGCGCTGAGCAATGAGGCGATGAGGATGCGTTTCACCTCGCCATTGTATTTCAGAAGGGTTGACTGGGGATCGGGATGCCAGTACGGCGCCGGGGCTCGCAGCTAACCTCCATCAGGATCGATAGGGTCCCTTACTTAAAGTATTCGCGGAGGAGCACGTCGGTGATGCCTTTCAGGTCGGCGGGCCGGAGTTGGCCGGCGAGAACAAGAAGCATATCGGAGCTCACCTTTTTCTTCCAGAGACTGATCATTTGTGTGGTGATGCCAGCAAAAGATACTCCAGTGATGCTGAAGATGGCAGCAGCACTTTGAGGCTTGTCCATGAAGTGCGCGATGAGATAGCAGGCGCCGCTGAAGATAACGAGGAGAAACGCCACGCAGACCAGGAAATATGACCGGTTGGCTGCGCTCACGCCTTGCAGGTTTCGACGAAACGCAATCAAGTCATCTTTGTCGGACCGCGCGTTTGTTTCTTCTTCTCCGAACTGGGGGCCTCGCGGGCGAAAGGCTTCAAGAACAGTGCGCAGATCTGTGATGCGTTGCGTGTTTGTTGGCATAGCGGTGGATGAGGGAGCTCCTGATTTTCGTGACTGCATCTTCGAAAGGCTGCGGGTCTCGGGCGAGAACTTCTATCGTTTGTGCATAGAGGGCGAGGCGGAAATCGAGTGAGGTTAGGTTGGCGCTGCTGAGCACGAGGCAGTGCCGGCATTTTGCACGCACTTCTTCGGCGAACAAGACGGATTGGCATACCGTAAGATCAAGCACGCCCTCGAATTCGGGCGAGAGGCCTGCGAGGATTTCCGGGATGGAGCAAAGTCCGCGGGTGAATTCGATCGCAGCTCCGCCTTTGACAGCGGGGCCGAGTTGCTGTTCCAATTCGCGGCGACGCACGTACCACTTGCGCTGCTTCGCCGCGGATTCCCCAGCAGAGCCGGGCAGGACGTCGTCGAAGCGCCTATCTGACGCTTTGAGGACGGCGTTGAGGCGTCGGACTAGGTCGGCTCTGTCGTCCGTAGATGCTCGGTCTTGTAGATAAGCGGCGACTAGTGCAGGCGCGACGATATCCTGAGGCCGAAACAGAGCACTGCGCCAGTGGGCAACCAGCGTTGTTACAGCCGAGATCCTAAGGCTGTTGTGTAGATCCTCCGGTGTCGCGGACTCCAGTACACGCACGCCGTGCTCACGCGCATGCTCGCAGACCTCGACAGCTAAGGAGGCGTAGGGTTCGTACGCTCTCCACAGGCTGTCTTCGGTCTGGTTCGGCCGCTCCACCTGAAACTGACGGACGAAATCCTTGGCCGGGTTTTTCAGGTCGGCGAAGAACCCGGAGCGGTCGAGCGGAATCGCGAGGAGCAAAGCACAATCAGCCGGCGAAGATGGTTTGCTGTCCTGGTTGTCGATTGAGAACAAAGTGCAGGTCCTTGCCTTCCTTGGTGACCTTGAGATCGATGATTTCGATCCTGCTATCGACCTTAGCGAGCGATCTTGCAAAGGTGGCTGTCATCAGGACGGAGTCGTCAGGAGCCGCCAAAGCGTGCAAGTCGAAAGCGGTTTTGATGGCCGCAGCGATGGATTTCATCAACTCGGCTGTCATTTCGATACCGGCCTTTAGCGTGACCCGGATGCGAACCGTCACGGAGGGTTTGTTCGGAACCGCCGATGGGACTCTGGCCTTTATGTCGACTGCTGTCTGGCCTTCAGGGGTGAGGAACGGTTCAGAGACTTCTTGAATCTCAACCTGACGGAAGCTGTACCTCTCTTCGAGGAAAGCTTTCAGGTAAGCCGGGTCGAACTCCTCCTGATCGACGGTGGCGGTGAACTCGGGGCGCTTTATGTTGCCCTCCACTTGGAGTTTGGCAGTCTGAACGAATCCTTTCGCTTCGCGAGGGTCGAAGCCGCGGAAATGTAAATGGACGCTGGCAGCGGGCACGTTTTCGTCACCGACCAGCGCCAGCACGGCATCGACTGTGCCGGGCTTGGTTGAGGCGTGCAGGATCTGATGGCGTGGTCCGTCGAATATGGCGTATCCATCGTTGCCGTTCCGCTCGATGACGATGGTGTGCCGGGTAGGCGAGTTCAAAGCTTCCACCAGGCGCGCCTGGCTACCCGATGGATTCGCGTCGTCCGTCCACCAGCCGGCCTTCTCGGCGTATGCGGGTGCGTGTTCCGGCTCAAAGCCGCGCTGCAGCGATGGGCGGTGGCTGGCTGTGAAGTTCAGCGAATCGGCCAACGGGCGCACGTCAGGTTTTGCGGCCGCGAGGCTTGCCCGTGCTTTCGATTCGAAATCGGCCGCAGAGATGTCATCTTCGCGAGCTACGGAGCGCACGGATTGGTGAATGCGATCGGTGTCCTCAGGGCTGAACTCGAGAATCCGATTGCCGCTCTCCTCCACGACCTTTACCTCGCCGGCACTTAGACGGGCGGAGGGGCGCAGCAGGGTAGCGGCGGAATTCAGGTTGTGGCCTCCAGTTGTCGCGGCTACTTCACCATACGGCCGTGAGATCACTATGGATGGAGTGTGAATCCAGCCAGTAGCAGGGCGGTCCGACGCAGCGACATAGGCCTTCATAATCTGGAGACGGTTCAGAGGGGCCAGAGAGCTAACTGCGCTAAGGCTGAGCTGGCAGTCCGCTGCGTAGCGCGCAACCTTCCAGGTGAGGCTATTCTGATTGGCAACTCCGCTCTGTATGAGCTGTTTGTGATAGGCGCGAGGGGCGGCCAGAGCAGAGACAAGATTCTCAGTGGGGTCCGGCCCTCCGGCATTCTGAAGTCCGGCCAATTGGTTTTTACAGGCAAGTACTTCCCGCGCGAGATCGTTGTTGAAAGACTGCTCGATGCGTGAGTCCGGAACGGCCGCGAAGCGTTCGATCAGAAACCGTGCCTGCGTGCGAAGTACTTCGGGAGTGGCGGCGTGGTAAGTGACAGCCTCTTGTGAAGTGCTGATTCGATAATGCCTGAAGATCTGGTAGAGTTCGGCGTACTGGACTACGCGGACGAGATTTGGATCGCTGAGCGTGGCGAAGTAGTTATAGCCAGTGTCTTCGGCCGCATGGAGTCGGGCATCGTGGCTACCGAGATAGTCGACAGGAAGGGCTCCGGTGCGAGTCCAGGCGAAGACGTCGAAAGGACCGAACTGAGACGAGTAACCTGCACCTTTGGTGTTCCAGTTAAAGGTGATCATGCGGGCGTTCGCGTAGATCAAGAGCGGCTTCGGGAATGGGAACTGATTGGGATCCGGATACGGGAAGTTGACGTACCGCACTCTGCCGCTCATGGACCAGGATTTCAGAAGCTGATCGGTAATGTTCAGCAGGCTCCCGTACTCGGTATCGATGAGTTCGTCGCTGAGGTATATGGGCGCCCAATCGTGCATGCCGTCGAACTTCCCGGCGAACACATGGGTGCGTTCATAGCTTTGCGCCAGTCCCGAGGCCTGCACGGATGCGAGCTGGAGTATGGTCTCGGTTCTGAGGGGCGGGAGTATATCTATGGGCGCCACCCGTTCTCGTGCGACGATAGCCACGCTTGACGGGCTGCCGACCGAGCCAAGAATGATATCCGAGTCGAGAGCGAAGCGGCGGACCTCTGCGCGCGCCGACTTCGACAGTTCCCCTTTGGGGAGGATCCAGAGCACCAAACCTGGTGTTTTGCTGTAGAAAACGCCGTGAGAGTGCGTCGATAGCAGACTGGCTGCGGTGCGGGATTCATTCGAGAATGTCGATTTGAAGGGGATGGCGTCGCGTCGGGCGCGGGCGTAGCTTGTCAGGCTGCCGTAAGCGGTATGCGCCACAGCGAAACCTGCGAGAAGGGCAAACGCGTGACGCTTGCGACGCCCGGAGCCGAATAGCCGAATCCCGTAGAGCGCGAGCAATGCGGCTGCGACGAGGTGCGCACAGCCTTCCCACAGTTGTGAGACGTCGGGCAGCAGCCAGCGCTTGAGAGTGCCGGCGGATACGTGCAGGTCAAAGTTGAAGTCTCGATTCACGGAACGGGGAGATGACGGGATACTGACCGCCATTGCTTTGTACGCGGTACCGAAGATCTTGGTGTGGAGGTCGTCTATAAGCGCCGCCAGTTGGCGATCCGGCAAGGGGTTGAGCTCAATGACCGCGTCCTGCACCCAACCGTCGTAGCCGATGCGATGGCGGGGCACAGCGATTTCGCCGAATGATTCGGGAGCAAGCCGGGCGATGTCGTCTGGCTTGAGCCCAGGCGGCGGCTCGGATATGATCAGCAGCCGATTCCCTTGCGCGTTTGGCTTGGAGAGAGCGATAACTTGAATGTGGTACGGATAAGCTGCGCGAAAGGCCTGCCATTCGGGCTGCCAGGATTGGATGCTGGCGTGGGCTGAGGAAAGGCCGGCGGCAAGGAGGAGCGTTAGAGAAAGAAACCGGTGCATGATACCTCCAGTTCTGTCGAACGCTGGCCATGTGGCAATTGGAGTGCCAGCCCCGGAATGGTTGATTTGTACGGGTTAATGCATAGAAGTTCGCTAGCTTATCCGGCCCCGATTAACTGTCTGGATATTTCCAAGCCTACGTGGCGAATGTCCGATAGATTCTCACCTGCCGGAGTGGTATGCCTAGCCACCAAAACCGACGATAGTTCCGCCGCCAATTACGACTGATTCCTTTCGGCCTCCAGGATTCGCGGTTCAATTCCTGCAAAACAGTGGCGTTCCCGAGGGTACGCCGGGCCAATTCTCTGGCTGCGGCTGCGCTTTACCGTCAGCCATAAGGTTGTGGGCCAGCTGCTGACGATGAATAAGCCTCCGTATGAGGTTCATGATTCGTCAGGCCGCATGACGCGGCTGATTCCTTGCAGGAGCCGCTCGAATCCCGACACCTCACGAACCAGTTGCTTCCGGCCGTTCGCCGTTAGTTTATAGGTTCGGACGCGGCGGTTTGTGGCGGACATGCCCCACTCGGCAGCGACCCACTCTTCGCGCAGCAGCCGTTGCAGGGCGGGGTACAAGGAGCCCTCTTCGACTTGCAGTACCTCTCCCGCAGTCTGTTGAATGTACCGGGCAATTGCGTAGCCGTGGAGCGCCCCTCGCCGGAGGGTCTGCAGGATCAGCATTTCGAGCGTCCCCGGCAGCACCAGGAAGTTCTCGACGTTCTCAACGTTTTCGTTACAGCAACTAAGCTGCGAGATGCAGGTTACTTATGAGTTCCGGTTGGAAGAATCGGCTCGGCTCCGGCTGGGGGAGCATTGGATTGCGAAGGACGGCCACCGCCCTCGGGCAGCCTGGGCGCAGCGACGGGCGGGCCGATTTTGCTTCCCGGCATCGGCGCAAGCATTTGTTCTTTGCGCATTACCAGGGTGGAAGTGTTGTAGCTCGCGCTTTCGAACCCATGCCCGTGAGTGATCGCGTCAGTCGGACAGGCCTCCACGCAATACCCGCAGAAGATACAGCGGTTGTAATCAATGTTGTAAACCTTGGCGTAACGTTCCGAACCGCTGTATCTCTCCTCAGCCGTGTTCTCCGCCGCCTCAATATAAATGCAGTTGGCCGGACATGCAGCCGCACAAAGAAAACAGGCAACACATTTTTCGAGACCGTTCTCATCACGCTGAAGAATGTGAGATCCCCGGAATCGCGCCTCTATCCGAGCCGGTCCGTCCGGGTACGCTTCCGTAATAGTCGGCTGGAAGAGTTCCTTGAGCGTGATGCTCATTCCCTTCGCAATTGCGGCAGCAGAGCCGACTACTTCACCGATTTTCGCCATGCTTCTTTCAGAGTAACGCAGCGGAATACCAGTAAAGGAAGCAGGCCGTCAATCAGGAACTCGAACCGGGCTTCGCCGGCTCACTGCCCAGTGGTTCCGGCTGATCTTCCTGACTCTTCACAAATTCCAGTATGTCGAAAGGCTTCACGGCGCGCTCAGGAAAAAAGCTGTCGATGGCAGCGTTTTCGTCATCGTAGATTTGAAAGAGGGCGGTCAGTTTCGTGAGTACAAGCAGTTCGAGGTGACGCTGCGAGAGATGGAGCAGGCGGATGGCTCCGTGGGCCTTTTGCGCGGCCGCCTGGCCTACGACCAGAACGCCGAGACCGGTGCTATCGATGAAAGGAACCACCTTTAGATCGAGGATCAACCGGATGTTGCCATCCGCGAGAGCGGCCTCAATGGCATCCTGAAGAGCGGACGCTTCTTCGCCGAATATCAGTCGGCCTTTCAGTCGAAAAATTGTGAGGCCTTCTGTTACCTCGGGATCTATTTGGAGGGGCATGCAAGATTCACTCACTATACTTTCGGCCTAGCATGATTCGCAACTGGCGCTTGTAACACAAATATTTAAGAATGTCGAACGGGGTAAAGTGAAGATTAAGACGGGAAAAAGGGGGAGTCTCGAGTGTTGAACCCTGTCATTGCGCTGCTGCTCCAGGTCCAGGTTCCTGGAGTTGCCGAGCACCGGGTGACCGATATTTTCACGCCCCTGGCTTCTCCGGCAGCAGCGGAGAAGAATATCGCGATGCTGACGATTGCTATCACGACCGCGATTTTTGTGGTCGTTGGCGGGCTGATACTCTTCACGATTTTCCGGTTTCGGCGAAGGCCAGGCGACGATCTTCATCAGGAGCCACCGCAAGTATACGGGAGCAATCAGATTGAAGCTGCCTGGACGATTATTCCTCTGCTGATCGTTTTCATTCTGATTGGAGTTTCCGCACGGGTAATTGCCGCCGTGCAAAACGCCAGTCCGCCGAAATCGACTCTTCACGTCACCGTCATTGGACATCAATGGTGGTGGGAAGTTTACTACCCCGACTACGGTGTTCGAACAGCTAACGAGATTCACATTCCCGCAAACATCGATGGCCAGACCGCAACCTATCTCACGCTGCAGAGTGCGGATGTTATTCACAGTTTCTGGGTACCGCAACTTTCCGGAAAGATGGATTTAATCCCGAATCGGAATAACTATCTCTGGATTGACCCTAAGGACCCGGGAGTTTATGTCGGTAATTGTGCGGAGTACTGCGGCACACAACACGCGAAGATGCTGTTGCGTGTTATCGCGCAGACCCCCGCAGATTTCAACAAGTGGGCGGCCGACCAGCGCAAGCCCCAGGAGGAAAACGCGCAGGCGGCCGGCGCGAAGGCCGCCTTCGAGTCACTATCCTGCATTAGCTGCCACGCCGTCCGCGGCACTAGCGCCGCAGGCAGATTCGGTCCGGACCTGACACACCTCATGACGCGCCAGACACTTGCCGCCGGCATCATGGTCAATAACGGAAGAAGCCTTCGTGACTGGGTGAACGATCCTCAATATCCGAAGCCAGGCTGCTTCATGCCAAGTATGAAATTGACGAACCAGGAACTCGACCAGGTGGTGGCCTACCTGCAGTCGCTTAATTAGGTACAAGGATCCGAAATGGCAACAGTAGACTACCCACTTGACCGGCCGCCAGTTAAAGACACCGAGTTCTCATTCTCCCAAGCTCTTTATTCCTGGGTGGCGACAGTCGATCACAAGCGGCTGGGGCTCATGTATATTGTGTCGGCGCTGCTTTTCTTTGTTGTCGCGGGAATCATGGCTGCGGTGATTCGGCTGCAGCTGATGTTTCCCGAAAACGATTTAGTCGGCCCCGCTACCTACAATCGTTTGTTTACTATGCACGGCACCACCATGGTGTTCCTGGTGGGAATGCCGATGGTGGCGGGATTTTCGAATTACCTGGTGCCGCTCATGATAGGGGCGCGTGATATGGCATTCCCGCGCTTAAACGCATTCGGATTCTGGATTTTTCTGTTTGGCGGGCTTCTTCTTTATTACAGTTACATCGGCGGCGGGGGGCTCCAGGGCGCCGGGTCTGCTCCGGATGTTGGCTGGTTCGCCTATGCTCCACTGTCTGAAGGCGCGTTCTCGCGCGGTTCCGCGACGGATTACTGGGCCCTTGGCGTCATGGTGGCCGGTATCGGCAGTATCGCAAGCGCTATTAACGTGATCGCAACGGCACTGTGCATGCGTTGCCCTGGAATGTCTCTCAGCCGCATGCCTGTCTTCGTTTGGGTGATGCTGATCGACTCGTGGCTGATCGTAGTGGCGCTTCCGCCGCTCACCGCCGGCCAGATCATGTTGATGCTCGATCGACATCTGCACGCCAACTTCTTCGATACCCAGGCGGGCGGGTCGGCGGTTCTCTGGCAACATATCTTCTGGATCTTCGGTCATCCGGAAGTCTACATTTTGATCTTCCCGGCCTTCGCTATTCTGTCCGAAGTCATACCCGTATTTTCCCGGAAGCCGCTGTTCGGCCGCCCGGCCATGGTGGGCGCGGTCGTCGCGATCGGGTTCATCAGTCTCGGCGTCTGGGCCCACCACATGTTCGCGGTCGGCATGACCTCCTGGTCCAACAGCTTTTTCGCGGCTTCCACTATGTTCGTCGGCATTCCGACGGGGATCAAAATTTTCAACTGGACCGCGACGATGTATGGAGGCAAGCTGCGGCTGGACACGCCGCTGCTGTTCTGCTGCGGCTTCCTGCTGCAGTTTCTGGTGGCTGGATTGACCGGCATCATGCTGGGTGTGGCGCCATTCGACTGGCAGTTACACGACACCTACTTTGTGGTCGCGCACTTTCATTTCACACTGCTGCTCGGCTTAGTGTTCGGACTTTTTGCGGGTATCTACTACTGGTATCCGAAGGCTTTCGGCCGAATGTATAACGAGAAGCTCGGCAAGCTGCACTTTTGGCTGTTCTGCATCGGCGCAAACTTGACTTTCATCCCGCTGCACTTTGCCGGGATGCTCGGCATGCCGCGCCGAATCTACACATATCCGGCGGGCAGAGGCTGGGAGGGCTGGAATATGGTGTCGACGGTGGGCGTCTTCTTCCAGGCCGCAGGCATTCTGTTCTTTCTGTGGACCATGGTCCGCTCCGCTTTCGTGGGTGAGCCGGCCGGAGACGATCCCTGGGATGGATGGACATTGGAATGGGCCACCAGTTCGCCGCCGCCTGAATACAACTTCGAGAAGCTTCCGGTGGTTCGCAGCAGTCGTCCGCTATGGGATCTGAAGCATCCGCACGACCCAGATTGGAAGTTTGAGTAGAGAGATATGGCAGCAGAGGACCGAGCATTGATGGCAGATGCCCTGACGATGGAGCGGGATTGGCAGCTCCCGGATCGCGGCACTGTCGGAATCCTATTCCTGATCGTCACCGAGAGCGCGCTTTTCGCGATTTTCGTAGCCACTTACCTGATTTACATTGGGAAGAGCCCGGTTGGCCCTTATCCGAGAGACGTTCTTGAGATTCCGGTTGTCTCGTCCATTTGTCTCTTATCGAGCAGTCTTACCGTCTACTTCGCAGAGCATGCGCTGCTGCACAACAAGCTTGCCCGGTTCAGGCTGTGGTGGTCAGCAACCATCCTGCTGGGACTGGAGTTCCTCATCTCAACCGGCATGGAGTGGCGCAAGCTGATCTACGAGGACCACCTCACGATCTCGACCAACCTGTTTGGCTCTACTTTCTATTCTCTGGTTGGGCTGCACGCGAGTCACGTGATCGTTGGACTGGTTTTTCTTATCCTCGTCCTGACCGTCACCCTGATGGGCTTTCCCATTCAGACCCAATTCCGACGGGTCAAGTTCCTGTCGTGGTATTGGCATTTCGTGGACGCGATCTGGGTAATCGTATTCACGGTGGTTTACGTGATCGGCAGATAAGGATCGCTCAAATATGCCACATGAACTTCATCACGGCGAGGCGGGAGAGCGCACCACAGAAGGCCATATAGAGTTGCCCGCGCCGACATTCTGGCCAATGACCTTTGCGTTCGGCCTCACTTTGATGGCGGCCGCGGTCGTTACTCACTGGCTGGTCGGGGCTGTCGGCCTTGTGATTGCCGCCCGCTCAATTCTCGGCTGGTGGCACAACGTCATCCCACACGAGGAGCACGAAGAAGTGCCGGTGGATCCTACTCTGCGTCCAGCGCCGATCATGGTCGAAATGCGCACCGTGGTTCGTCTGAAG
>JAOAPP010000805.1 GCA_025462985.1 Bryobacterales bacterium
CGGTCGAGATGGGTCTCAATCGCGCGAACAGCCGCGGCGATCCGGCGAGCGGCGGGCGAAAACGCTTCCGCCTCGCGAGTGTACCAATTGCGCTCGCGCATATCGCGCATACTATGGACGAAAAGGAGTGAAGCCAGCGAGGCTGCAAACGCCGTATTGCCCTCGCCATCCAGGGCGCCTTCGACCTGATTCAAATCCAACAGCAGCGCCTTGGTGGTCGCAGGGTCGGCGTTCTCGCGTCGCATGGCCCAAAGCGGCTGCCCCACTCTGTGAACAAACGCTGACGGTGAAAGGTAGGCAAGTTCGAGTACGGCGCTGAACATCGCAACCCTCTCAGGCGCGGCACCGATCTTGACGTGCGGTACCCCGTCCTGAAGCGGCAGTGAAACCGAAAGCGGCTCTTGCCGCGCGCTTCCACTAACCTCAAGGCAGTGCGAATCGCCGTATAAGATAAGAACGCAATCGCCTGCGTGCGCCGTAACCGTAAGGCTCTCGTCGTGGCAGGAGAAGACCACTTCTCCTTGCAAGACCAGATGCAGCGCCGGTCGATGCTGCGCAGCGACGTTAAACGTTCCGTTGCCAAGCTGGAACAGGCCACATCGCGCATCGATGACGCGAAGGTCATTGAGCAGTCCGTCTCGGGTCGGAGAGAGCATCATCCCCCCCGCGTTTGATGCGGTGTGACGCCGCTCATTGGGCGTAAAGGAAGTGCCATGTGGACACAGCCCGCGACAAATGCGTGGCCATTAGCGCGCTTACGCGCAAAGCTGGCCGTCGAATTTAGCCGCGTCGTAACCCGTGCGGCACTCCTCGATGCTGTCGATAGCATAATCCTCTCCGGACCCGTCATGTTAACCAAGCGTCATACGGGCTGGCTTCCTACTGCTCTGGCGGCAGCTGCATTCAAGCCCAGATAGGTTACCATGTTGCGCACAATTGTCGCCTTCAGAGCGTCCAAACTACCGCGCCGATCGTCCAGATCTGCTCCCAGACGCCAGAAGGCAGAGAAGTTGGCCGTCATGAAACGTCACAATGTCATCCAGCGGGCCCCCCGGGTCAGTCTGCACGTTTTGTGTCTCGTGTTCAGTGTCGGGCGCTCAGCCGTGCGGCGGCGGCACCTGAGACGATATGCACGATTCAATTGCAGCCAGGGGGCGCAAGACTGGCTATAGACAGCATCGACCGAAGCGCGTCGGGAGCCACCGGTTCTTGCCGGAAGGCACGGCATGACCGCCTTGAACGCACGAGAGCCTCGAGCGTGATAGCGTGATAGCGTGACTCGATATCGCGCGCTGCCATCTAGTCATCTGCTTTCTGGCTTGCTTTCTCGAGCGCTGCGCGCGTCGCTTCTGGTAGGCCCGTTGGGTCAAGCAGCATGTCGAACAGCTTAAGATTGTGCGCGTGCGAAAGTTGGTGAAGGTGAAAGGCGTTGTTGAGCGCTGACTCTCTGCCTTGAGCGTCGTGAACGCCGTTCAGGGCCTTCTTTGCCAGCTTCAGCGCGAAGCGCGGTTTTTTGGCGATCCGCATCGCCAAGGTCAGCGCCTCGTCATGCAAAGCCCCCCGCGGGACAACCTTATTGACCATCCCCCAATCAAGCGCTTGTTGTGCTGAGAAGAAATCGCTGGTGAACAAAATCTCTTTCGCTCTTCGCATACCGATTTCCCAGACGTGCGTAAAGTATTCATGGCCGGCGACGCCAAAACTCAGTGTCGGATCGGCAAAGGAAGCGTCCTCGCTAGCGATGATCAAATCACACGGCCAAGCCAGCATCAGTCCAGCAGCGATGCACTTGCCTTGCACGGCTGCGATCGTTGGTTTGGGGATGTTACGCCAGCGGTTGCTAAACCCGAGATACAGTTCCTCTTCACGGGCCATCTGTGCTTCGGCTCCAGCGCATTCAAAGCCGCACATCGTTCCAACCGTCTCATAGTTGGTGATGTTGTGATAGTAATCTGTCTCGGTAAGATCATGCCCTGCTGAGAAATGTTTTCCATTCGCGCCGAGGATGATGACCGATATGTTGTCATCATGCGCCGCCAGATCGAAAGCCGCGTTGAGCTCGTATAACAGCTTCGTGTCTTGCGCATTCATCTGATCGGGGCGATTGAGCATGATGCGCGCGACACGCTCGACGGGAACTTCGTATGTGATATAGTCAAAAGGCGGCTTAAGCATGATGTTTCCAGTCCTATTGCAGACCATTCAGGGCAATTCGTTTCGGGTGCGGCGCATAGCGTTCAGTGCTGGCCTGGAAGAAGTGTGACGAAGATCCCCTCTGCTTCCGACAACAAGGTGCCCTCATACGTCATGCGCGCCGAGAGGAAGAGTTTTCTGCCTTCCTCTCGATCGAAGCGCACTTCCAGGTCAAGCGGGGTATCCACTGGCGTCAACGCGCGATAGCGGACGCACAGATTGACCGTTCGGGATCGGGCCGGTGCTTTTCTGTTGGCCAGCGATCCCATGACCTCGTCGTACACAAGCGGCAGCGCTCCCCCATGCACCGCTCCTGATCCAAGGTATATCT
>JAOAPP010000534.1 GCA_025462985.1 Bryobacterales bacterium
GCCGGTGTACCGTCTTCAAAGGAAGCGCGCACACCGAACGAATCCCGCGGTTCGTGAGCATCTCGGCTAGCGCCGGGAATCGGGTCTTCGCGTCTACGGAGGGAATGATCAAGGGCTGTTGATGCCGGTCCACCCACCAACTGAAGGTTTCTTCGGGCGCGAATTTGAGGCCTGGAGCGGAACCCCCGGCTCGCCGTACGACCTGGTGTCCATCTCGTGCGCCTTCTCGTCGTAGATGCCGACGCCCATGACGTAGAAATTCACCACAGCGCGCAACTCGCGTGCGAGAACGCGAAAGAGTTCCTCTGAAGAGCGAATTGAGATGAGAGTTTGCGAAATGCGGAGGAGCGCTTGGTATCGTGGACTCGGAAAAGCACTTCCGAGCAGCGATGGGTGGATCGTGCGCGAATCATTCTGCTATCGCAGGAAGGGCTCACGGTAGAAAAGATCAGCGAGCGCTTAGAAACCCGTCCGGCGCGGGTTTCCAAATGGCGGCAGCGATTTGTGAGAGACCGACTGAATGCGCTGTCGTCGGTCATACCAGATCTGGGCTTCCCGCAAGAAGTTGAACCGGGAACGTTGGATCACTTTCGCGCTGATGAGGCTGCGATCAGTGCCGAAGAAGATGGTTGCGTCGAAGATGCACTCGAAGGCGCCGATGAGGCGCCTGTATTCCGTTCCGCCTCGGTGTAAGCCAAAGGTTTCCAGCATCTTCGCCCACACTGCAAAACCGAACCACACGGCTCTTCTGCTGGACCGCTAAGGTGGCCAGAAAGATCGGTACAATCCGATCCTGACCGAACGGAACTCCGTAGTCCGGATGACCAGTGACCTGCAGGACAAACTGGCCGTTTCGCCGCTGGTAGACGCTTCCGGACCCGCACATCACGACCGAGTACTTCGATGGCAAGGAAAATGGCCGGACAAGGCGTTATCGTTTCGATCGCAAGACCATGTCTTCATGAGGCCTCAATCAGTCGCCGGTTGGCGAACTGCCACCCATCTGCAACGATCTGATCGAGGTCAGCGCGCTTGGGCTTCCATCCTAAGTTCTTCTGCAGCTTTGAAGAGTCAGCCACGAGGCTGGGCGGATCGCCTTCTCGCCTCGGGCCGAGTGTGAAGGGGACTTTCTTTCCTGTTACCCGCTCCACCGATGCCACCACCTCTTTCACCGAATGCCCGCTTCCCGTGCCGACATTAAACACATCGGAAGCGCCGCCGTTGAGAAGGTGCTCCACTGCGAAGATGTGGGCTTCCGCCAGATCGCTCACGTGGATGTAGTCGCGGATACACGTGCCATCCGGCGTCGGATAATCGTCCCCGAACACCGTGACCGGCTTACCAGTCTGCACCGCGCGCAGGATGAGTGGAATCAGGTGCGTCTCAGGATCGTGCATTTCTCCCAAACCGGCTTCCGGGCTCGCGCCGCAGGCATTGAAATAGCGCAAGCGCACACTGCGAAACTCCCGAAACCGGTCTAGCCATTCCAAAATTTTTTCCGTCATCACCTTCGATTCGCCATACGGGTTGATCGGCGCAAACGGTTGATCTTCGGAAATGGGAACGCGGTCGGGGATGCCGTACGCGGCGGCGGTTGACGAAAAAACAACGCGCTTGACGCCGGCCTGTAACATCGCTTCGAAAAGAGACAGCGATCCGGCCGTATTATTGCTGAAATAAAGCTCCGGCCGCTGCGTCGACTCCCCTACAGAAATGTACGCGGCGAAGTGGATGACTGCTTCCACTTTCTCCTGTTGAAGCAGATCCGTAAGTTTCCCGGTGTCCTGGAGATTTAATACACGAAGCTCGTTGTCCGGAACCGCTTCACGGTAACCGCGACTCAAGTTGTCGACAACGATGACCGAATGGCCATGTTGCTCAAGAAAATATCGCGTGTGCGAGCCAATGTAGCCAGCGCCGCCAGTGACCAGTATCTTAGCCAAGCACCTTCGAGTGTAACGGAGCGGAAAAAATACCGCCAGCGCTGCTGGCATACGATCCTGATGTATGTATGGCTTTGCTGGAGGTGCTGAATGCCACCAAGTTCTACGGGGAAGCGAATTCACCGGTTATGGCGCTGCAGGATGTCTCGCTCACGGTTGGCGTCGGCGAGTATGTAGCACTGATCGGACGGAGCGGCTGCGGCAAATCAACACTCCTCAATCTCTGCGGAGCCATGGATTTTCCAACCTCTGGTGAAATTCATATAGATGGTCAGGTCACCACCCGCCTGAATGACGCAGAACTCACCCGGCTGCGGCGCGATAAGGTCGGCTTCATCTTCCAATCGTTTCAGCTGCTGCATACGCTGACGGTCATCGAAAATGTAGAACTCCCATTGCTCCTGGCCCGCAAGCCGGCTGCACGCAGCGCGGCATTGGAACGCTTGCGATGGATCGAGATGGAACCCTACGCGTCGCGGTTGCCTCACCAGCTCTCCGGGGGTCAGCAGCAGCGCGTCGCCATCGCACGCGCCCTGGTCCACGATCCAAAACTGATCCTGGCGGATGAGCCCACCGGCAATCTCGACACCGCCACAGGCGAGATCGTACTCAAACTGTTGCGCCGTATTGCCAGCGAGCTGGGTGCTGCCGTTGTGATGGCGACGCATAGCTCCGAAAGCGCTTCTTCGACCGATCAGGTGATTCACCTGCGGGACGGGCGGCTGGTGGGAGCGACTGTTCCCCAATGATTGCGGGCTGGTTGCTCTTTCTGCGGCTAGTGGCGCGCCCACTTTGGCGCGAGCCCGTTCGCACTGCCCTCACTGCGCTTGCAGTCGCCCTTGGCGTCGGCGTAGTCATTGCTATCGATCTTGCGGGTCAATCCGCCGCGGGAAGTTTCCACTCGTCGTTGGAGTCTCTCGCGGGAAGGAGCGATATCGAAATCAGCGCGGGCGGCGGCCTGAATGAACTGCTCCTGGGCGAGTTGGCGCGTTTGCCTTATGCCTTTACTTTTACTCCGCGCATCGAAGACTTTGCCTCAATCGACGGCAGGGGTGAAGCCCTGCCATTCATCGGTGTCGACCTTATTGGCGGACGTGGGGAAGGCCCGTTCAAAGAGGAACGCGATCTGGACACCGCTGCTTTCGATCTCGCTTCCGGCGATCCCGTTTGGGTAGGCAGCCGATTGGGTTTGCGGAGAGGCCAGCACCTCCGACTTCTCATCAACGATGCAATGCATGACTTCACCGTCGG
>JAOAPP010000544.1 GCA_025462985.1 Bryobacterales bacterium
GGCCATCTCCCAGACGCTTTTCTTCCCCCGCTTCAACTGGAGATACTGCTCCTCTTTGCCAAGCACATAAGAAACCGTCTGGTTTTCGTGATTCAGGCGGTAAAACTCCGCCACGCCCGGGTTCGCCTGGGCGTCGTACACCCGGAACTCCTCGGCGGATTTGCCTTCTTTGTAGCGCCCCTGAAGAAATTCTTCCCATTCTTCATGGATTTCGGGTGAATTCGCGACCTCAGCCGGCGACAGAAGTGTTTTCATGATGCGTGTACCTCCCGGGGACCGCGTAACCGCTAACGTAACGCATTTCGGGCCCTATGTCAACCTATCGGTCAAAGTGCACGGCTGAAGACCTTCTCGGTGTATAGTCGGCTGCGCCGCAGGTCTTCGACCAGCGACCGAGTCACGACGGTATTCGGCCGGTACGCTAATTCCACAACGACGAGCGGACGCAACCGTTGTTCCTTAAGGTAGTCGGCGACTTTCCGATAATCGATGTCGCTGTCCTCTACGTCTTCCAGCCAGATTTTGTTCCGAGCGCTTCTGACGTGGATCTCGCGCAGACGATTCCCGACGTCGCGCAGGAATGGAACGGGTTCGAAGCCGCCTTCGTAAGCCCAGTCAACATCTACGCACACCCGAACCAGTTGGGGATCGGTGTGCGCCAGGATAAAGCGCCATTCACGAGCGTTGTTTTCAAGCTGGGGCGTGTGATGGTGTACGCGAAGGTCGAAACCCTCCGTCGCAAGCGCCCGGCCCATTCGATCGAGGCCTTTGGCCTCAGCTGCGAGTTCGCCGTCGCTCTTGGGCTGTCCGTCCGGTTTCGGGTCGGGATTGTTGACGACTCCCTTGCACCCAAACGGCGCGGCAAGGCGCGCGTATTCGATCGCTAGTGCCGTAGTCCGGTTGGCCTCTGGCTCAGAGTGCATCGCCCCGCCCACGTAGACGGACGGCATTCGGAGATCGAGTGAGTGCAGAAGAGAAAGCGTGCGGTCTCGGCATTCGGGCGCGAAGAAGGACGGATTGAGCTCCACGCTTGTGAAGCCCGCAGTCCGAACCATCGGAAGCACCTCCGCGATCACATCCGAGAGCGGCTTCTTGTTCCGTTGCGCGTATTGCTGGAAGATGTAGCCTTCGACCGACATCTCCAGCCGGGCAGGTTGATCTGCCGACACCAGGACCGGAGCAAGGAGGCCACTGAGAAGCACGCCGCGGCGGGTTACCATCGAGCAAATTATCTCAAGGTGGCGGACGCTGGCGTATTCTGAATCAGTTCGTTCCGTAATGGGAAAACAGTTGCGCTGCCTAGGAACTGCTTTGCTGCTGGCGTTTTCCGTGCGCCTTGCCTCCGGAGCCGGCGATCCGCACTTCGTCGGACCAAAGACTTGCGCGTTATGTCACAAGGAAATCGCAGCGCAGCAGGAGCGAACCGCGATGGCGAATACATGGCAGGGGCGTTCCGCGGCCTGGCTTTCTCCATCGTTCGATGCTTCAGTTGCGGACGATCTCCTTTATGAAGTGAAACGTAGCGGGGGAGAGCTGACTTACTCCGTCAAGCTTCCAGACCGGCCCAAGCTCAGTCTGCCGATTGAGATCTCTATGGGCGGCAAGCGCCACGGATTGGGCTTTTTGTTGCCGGTTTCGCAGATCGATGGACTTTCATTGGCAAGGGCCGCGCTGGTTCAGGCTCGTTATGAGTGGAGTCCGGAGAATAACAAATTGCTGCTTGCGCCGGGTTGTGCCGCTACACGGCCGCAAACCCTGGAGTCGTCGTTGGGACTGGTGCTCAGTCCTACCTTCGAATCACGGTGCTTGAGCTGCCATGGACAGCCGAATCTGCGGGGGAGCGGGAATGATGGTGGCGTGCACTGCGAAAGCTGTCATGGCCCTGGATCGGGGCATCTGACGGCGCTTGGACGCAGGAACTCCACTCAAGGCATTGTCAATCCGAAGCGATTGTCCACAGAAGACAGTATCACTGTTTGCGCGCAGTGCCACGTAGGCCTGGCGAGGTTTTCGGACCCTTCTCCGGACGACTTACTCATTGCGAATCAGGTTCGTGCGATCCGGAATTCAGAATGTTTTCTGCAGAGCGGGAAGGCGTTTTCCTGCACCGCGTGTCACGATCCGCATGGCGACGCCGCGTCGGATGGTCAACGGGCCGTGAATGCCTGTCTCGGATGCCATTCGAGCGCCGTGAAGCCCCACGCTGCGATATGTCCCGTGAGTGCGAAGGAGAATTGCATCGGCTGTCACATGCCGTCTGTCGAGAGGGGACCTCTTCATCTGGTGGATCACCTGATCCGGGTGCATCCAGAACAAACGGCTCATGCAGCGAATCACAGCGCCGAGCTGCGATCGCAAGTCAGGCAGCTCGGCGGATACTTGCGGATGATTGCCGCGAGCAGCGCTCAAGCGGCCGAGCTGGCGCGAGATCGCATCGGCAGGGGCGAATCTTTTTATAAAGTGGCTCGAGAATCTTCCGTGGATAGCACCGCGGCCATCGGCGGGTATCTTGGACGCAAAACATTTGCGGATCTCGGAGGCGTTTTGGCGGACGAGGCGGCTCATCTGGATTACGGGAAGACCAGCGAGGTTGTACAAACAGGGAACCGCTGGATCATTCTGGAGCGCCTACCCCGCGACTTTCGTTGGAACGCCGAGCAGCTTGAGCACGAGGCGGAAGATATGGCTTCGCGCGGCGATGCCGCGGGCGCGATCGGGAAGGCGCAGGAGGCACTGATGATCTACCCTCAATTCCTGCGGGCCCTGAACTTGATCGGCGTGATGTTCGCAAATAGCGGAAATCCAAAAAAGAGCGCTGAAGTGCTCCGGGTCACTACGCATCTCTACCCCGACGATGCCGGATCCGAGTTTGCGCTTGCTTCGGCGCTTGGCCTCGTCGGAGACCAGGGGGGAGCGAGCGCCGCTTACAAGCGGGCGATAGAGCTGCAAGGCGACTTCGTTGCGGCATACGTCAACCTGGGAATGATTTCGTATGCATCAGGCGACTGGCGCGGCGCGATTAACACGTTCCGCCAAGGACTTCAGATCGATCCAATGTGTGCCGAACTTTACTATGGGCTGAGTCTGGCTCTGGCGCAGAGCGGCGATGCATCCGGAGCTAAGGAAGCCATGGCTCTGGCTGGGAAGCTTGATCCCGCACTCGTGTCAGCTGATCCTGGTAACTTTGCGCCACGGAATCGTTCGAATTCCTTCCACGAATGAGCTGATGCAGCGATTGGAGCGTTGCTTTGATTTCTTACTTAACGTCGGCCAGATAGCAACCGATGGCTCGGGTACGGGGATGCGCCACTCGCTCACCGCCCAAAGTCGCGCTGATGGCTGCTTCCAAATCGTGGGTTGAGGCTTCAGGACGGGATTTGCCGAAATCGACAAAACGGTCATCGATGCGGCCAGAGTATGTAAGGCGGCCTTCGTGATCGAAAACAGCAGCTTGCGGCGAAACAGCGGCCTCGGCGCGATGAGCAAGTTCCTGACGACGATCGAGCAAGGGCTCGCCGGGCAACTTGTACTCGGAGATCTGGCGCTCGATGTTGGTCTGAGTTTCGGAGTGATCCGAGTAAACAAGCCAGAAGTCCACGCTCCGGCCTTTGAACTCGCTTGCGATGCGCTGCAGTTCGGGTGCGTAGCGGTTTGCGATCGGACAATCCGTGCGCACGAACAGGAACACACGGGCGTGCGCGGCGGATTGGAACGGCCGTTCCGAGATGCCGTTCACGCCCTCGAACGCCTGAGGCTGAACGCTTCCGGCGATCGCCACGCACGTGAAGAGAGCCCTGATGTAAGTGCCCATGCCGCGAGGCTACCAAGCTTTGTTCAATCGCTTGCCTGTCGTACTGCGAACTTAATCCACCGGTAAGCGGCCGGAAAGGTAAATCCTGTTTGGAGGTGTGCGCCGTCCACCCGACCCAATGCTCCGAACGACATGCAACGCGACTGGCGCACCCGGCTTGAGGGCCTTTTGCATCTTGGTTATGTCGTCCGGCGTGGTGACCGGAGTTCGATTGACCGCGAGAATTGCATCGTTTTCCTGCAACCCGATATCGTCGGCGAAGGATCCGGGATCGACCGACACGACCTTAACCCCGCTCTTATCGCTGATGCCGAGGTCCTGGCGCTCCTTCTCCTTGAGATTCATGATTGTGATGCCGAACTTCACCTGGGCCGGATTGACCGGCTTCGGAGCATCCGGAATGACACCGGGCGTCTGGGGCTTGGCCTCCCCCACCTGCGGCGAATCTTTCCACACCACCGCGCGCTCTTCGATTCCGACTTTGAAGTCCATGTGCTTGCCTTCACGATCGACAGTGAACAGTGCGTTAGAACCAACAGGCATGTCGGCAACTTTGTTGACCAGTTCATCACCGTCCTTCACGGGATGGTCGTTGATGGCCAGAATAATGTCGTCCGCCTTCAACCCGGCGCGCCCGGCCGGACCCTTGGGCGCCACTGTGTCGACAAGCACACCGTGATCCAAGCCGAATGCGTGCAGCGTATCGGGCTGGCTCCCGTTCTTCGACCAACCGATGCCGATCGATCCGCGGATCACGCGGCCATCGTGGATGATGTCGTTGTAAACCTTGACCGCCATGTTGGACGGAAGGGCGAAGCCGATGCCCTCGTACGATCCGCTTCGCGTCGCGATCATGGTGTTGATTCCGATCACCTCGCCCCGGATGTTCAGCAGGGGACCGCCGCTGTTTCCCGGA
>JAOAPP010000602.1 GCA_025462985.1 Bryobacterales bacterium
GAACCATTCGCCAGGGCGCGGACGTCCAACAAGGGTGGCTACCGCAATTACGCTCTCGCGGCACATCTCCCGGGCGCCCGAGACCGCCCGGTTCTTGCGGCGGGCTGCTCCGGCGTTCTTTCGCGAAATCGCCAAGGACTACGCACGAGAAAGCCTTCCTGCTCCAAACCATCCTCAGCCCAGGTTGTGGCCCGACACCTGCTTGCACGCCGCGTGGTTCGGACACAGCACTGTTCTCGTCAAGCTGAACGGATTCACCATTCTCACCGACCCGGTGTTCAGCAGCCGTATTGGACTCAACCTTGGCCCGTTAACCGTCGGGATCAAGCGGCTCGTGGATGCAGCCTCCCGGATATCGGAACTGCCCCACGTTGACCTGCTCCTTCTGTCCCACGCGCATATGGATCATTTCGACCTGCCCAGCTTGCGCCAGCTGGAAAGCAGGAAGACCACAGTCATTACCGCTTCGCGCACGACAGATCTCCTCCGCCCCAGCCGGTACGCGGCCGTTCAGGAGCTGAGATGGAACGAGACCGTCCAGGTGGGACCAGCCAGGGTGCGTGCGTTTGAAGTGGCGCACTGGGGCGCTCGCATGCGAAGCGACGTATATCGAGGTTATAACGGCTATTTAGTGGAATGCGAAGGCTATCGATTTCTCTTCGGCGGCGATACGGCTTACACCGATTCGTTCTCCGCGCTTCGTTCAGAAAAGCCTATCCACCTTGCGGCCATGCCCATCGGCGCGTATGACCCTTGGATTCGCGTTCACTGCAACCCCGAACAGGCTGCTATGATGGCGACCCGCGCCGGGGCCGAATACATCCTTCCGGTCCATCACAAGACCTTCCAGCTGAGCCGCGAACCTAGAAGCGAACCGATTGAGCGTTTGGTTGCAGCGGTGGGATCTTCGCCGGATCGCGTCTGTTTGCACAATATCGGCGAAGAGTTCCACCTCTAGCGCTACCCGTCTACTGCTTGGCGGGAGCGCTTGGATTGGTGTTCTGGCTGGTGTTCACTGCCGGCGTCGTTCCCTCCGATACGGGAGACACATTCGGCTCTCGCGTGAGGTGAAGAACAAAGGGCGTAATCTCGAAGGGCAGCTTCTCCTTGGCCGACATCAGCGCAACGTTGTGTGACTTCATCAAGTGCAGTTCGTCGTTCCAGGGATTCATGCGGACACGCGAGCCAAGCGGAAGTGCCGCGACTTGTTCCGCGTTGCGCACCTGCAATTCCGGAGCAATGTCCATTAAGCCGGACAGCCGCGTGTCCTTCTTGCCTTCAGCCATTCTGTTTCCAAGAAGAGGCTTGATCAGATGCGGAACATCGTCGCTGCGAGCCGACAACATCCGCAAAAACAGGCCGACACGGGCAAGCTTGTCCTTATAAGGCGAATTCTTCAAAATCGCCATAGCCTTCTGGTCTGCAGCCGTTTCTTCGGCCTTGTCGCGCCCGACGTTGATTTTCTTCAGCACTTCCGGATCGTCAAACATCAGACGATCAGTGAAGGCATAGGCGGTGTTCACCTCGTGATCGAGGGTGATGTGCGCGAGTTCATGAGCAATCACCGCCGCGAGGCAAGCCTCATCCGGCAGCACGTCGATCAGCCCGCGGCTTAACAGAATCGTGTGACCGACTGGAGCAGACTCAAGCGGAGTGGTGAGCAGAATACGCGCCCTCACGCCGGGTGAGATGTTGATGTTGTTCGTCACCATCAGGTTATTCAACACAGTATCGAGCACCTGATCCACTTCGCCCTTGGGAGAAACCAGGCCGGCTGCCTGGAGCCGGTCCAGAATGTTGTCTTCGGCCTGCCGCTCAAAGAGTCGCTTTTGTTCGACCGGCGAGTTATCGTTCGCGCCCGCTTCGCTCTGGTCCTTCACCCCCTCCGGAACATCGACAGTGAGATTTGTGAACGCTTCCTCGGTTTTGTCTTTCTGTGTTTCGTAATCCCACAGGCGAGTTTGCGCCCGGAATCCTGGGGTCTTCAGAGGTCCGCTCCCATGCGCTCCTTCCTGAGTATAGATATAGGAGGGGAGCCACAGCCCAGGCCCGGCGTTGATGCGCCAGGAATCGAAGTGCGAATGCTTGTGGTCGCGCACCGGAACGTACACGCCATTGAACCGCACGACGTTGTAACCCTCGTCTTCGATCCAGATCCGGCCTTCGAAGCGGTCATGCCCTGAGTTCTTCTGCGGGTAAACGTCTGCGACGACACAGCGAACATCACCCAGAAATTCGCGCCGTACATATTCAAAGTTATAATGTGCACGGTCGAACTCAGTCTGGTCCACAAACATCATGTAGGCGAACCCGCGCGGGAAGTACTGTCGCGTGACCGTCGAGGCCATCATCTGGGGAATTCTCTTCAAGCCGGTCGGCAGCGGAATGAACGAGTCATCCCCCACGCCGTTTTTCATGTCCAGCTTTCCCAGAAAATATCGATCGTTCTTCGGAACAACGCCCAGGTCTTCATCGCTCTTCACTTCCTGGATGTACGTCTCAATGACCGGCGCTTTTTCCTTGAGTTGATTCACAAGGATCCGCTCGCGATTGATCGCACGGTCGATGACGTCGTCGAAGTTGTTGACCGGGGTCATAGGACCCGATTGCTCAAACGCTTTTTCGAACTTCTTGCTGCCCTGCGGTGCCGCCGGAGCCTGTGCCAAAGAGGGTTGAACCCAGACCGCTCCCAAAAACAAGATCTGGGGCAGGACGATCGCGGTGGAAATTTTCATAGAATGTTGCTATCGCTTTGATTGCTAACTAAGCTGGAACGTGATATAGATCGTGGCGTTGGCGTCGACAGGAACCCCGCCGCGGGTAGCGGGACGAAAACGCACTTGCGTCGCAGCCTGTTCCGCTGATTCGTCCAGGCCGTGCCCCAACCCATGCACAATTCGCACCACCTTGACCCCTCCGCCCGCAAGAAAAACAACTTCGAGCGATACCTGTCCTTCGAGACGCATTCCGCGCGCCTCCTCAGTGTAAACCGGTTTCGGCTTGTATAAGATTTCCACGGGGGTGGTCGACGGAGCTGCCGGTCGATTCTGTGCCGCGTGGCTGGGGCTTCCAGCAGTGGAGTCGCCGAATCCTCCGGTTTTCACAGTGCCGTGAGTCCCCGTTCCCCCAGGAATTCCGTTGGGGTCACCCGAGCCGAAGCCGCCTGTGCGCACGGTGCCGTGTGAACCGCTTCCGCTTGGGGACGCGGTGGCGGAATCGCCAAACCCAGCCGCGTGTACTCCGCCAGTTTGGGCCCGTCCGGCCCCGCCATTCGGCTTCTCACCGTTTGGCATGTCGAAGCCGCCGACCTTCGCCATTTGAAGCTTTGCCTGCTCAGTATTCGCCGAGGGAGCGCCGTTAGGATCTCCAAATCCCCCTACTTTCAAGTCCGTCGTCTTTTGTGGACCTTTCGCCATGTCTTCACGAGCGAAGACGCCCGTCTTCACTTCTGGCTTGGGTGGCGCAGGAGCTTCTACTTTCGCCTCCGGGATGTTCGTGTTCGGCGTGGGTGCGAGCTTTAATTCCGGAGCGTTTGCCAGCATCTGAGGCTTTGCCTTTGGCTCCGGTGGCTTGACCGGAGGAGGCGTGATCAGCTTCCTTGGGGGAATGAGCTTCGCCAAGGCCTCCTTGGGAGGCGCTACCAGCCGATGCACAATCTTCGGAGGTGCCACCTTGGGTTTGTACTGCGGCAGTACCGGAGCGAGTAAGGTAACGCTTTCCTTAGGCTTAGAAATGTCTTTCACTGCCGGAAAAGTCACGAGAAGAAGCAGTGCAATGCCACCAATATGGACAACACCGCTGGTCGCATAGCTTTGCCACGACCGAGTTGCCACTTCCTGGGCGCTGAATAGACTTTGACTGAGGACCCTACTCACGGCTGGCTCCCGATTCGATCAAGCTCCAGCACGTCACGTCCGACGGCAATACCTCGTCGCCATCTACGGCCCTCGTCATGACCCAGATCAAAATGAGAAATACTTGCTGCATCTTAAAGAAAGAGATATGTGTAACCTGCTCCACTTTGAATCCGGTACGGGGACACGCCGTCGA
>JAOAPP010000606.1 GCA_025462985.1 Bryobacterales bacterium
TGGCGCCCAGTGTGGAAACCATCGTCTGGCTGCGTCGATCGAGCATAACGCGCAGGACGAACACGCTCGGCTTGCCTTTACCGCGGCGCAGGGCACGGACCGCTGTAGTATCCGGTTCCAGGGCGGAGTTGAGGTGATTCCGCCGCAGGTAACTCCCCGTTTGGGAGACCGAAGCACCGGCATCAAGATCACTTCCGTCGATCTCAGGGATCACTCCTTGACCGTCGAAGCCGATGTGAATGGCGCACAAATTACCTTTGACCTCGAAACTACGTGGAGACCAGCCTCAGTCGACGGTGGCACTATCCGTCAGATTGCTGGGAATCTTTATCGGGTCGACCTCGATCGCGATCAAAAGGCGCCCGATTCCTTCGGGTATACCCATCGCAGTGTTGTCGTCCACTTTGAACATGCTTACTGAAACTGTTCATGAAGAGCCAGAGTAGCAAGGCTCCAGTAGGTACAAGCAAATCGGGACTTAGTCGCATGTGGGCTCTTGTTCATTGGGCGGCTCGCAAAGGCGCCGATGCTGCGCGCGGCTATGCGAAATGCGCTCACTTCAGCACAGCGAGGGATATTCGGTGATGCCGCGTCCTTCATTGAGTGCAAATGCACAGTTATCTCCGGTTGACCGCGAAAACCCCTTGTACGACAAGTCGAGTTCTCGTCCAAAGTGACGAGAGCGCGTTTATAAGGACCAATCGGATTAGCAAGTCTAAGCGGTTTCGATATTGGCCGAACCGTACGCGCGCAGAAAAAAGGCTCACGACTTCATCGATGTGCTTCCTGAAAAAGCGCTCTGTGACCGACGGCGGCCTTTTTCCGATCTGCTTCGCGGCGGCATGCGACAAACTCGGCGAATATGCAGTACGCTCCGATCGCAGTCAGGTTGTAGACCGCGCCACCCCACGCCACTTGGTTATGAATGAAAACAGGAGGATTTCTACAATCGCGTCAAACAGCAACAGCATCAGCACCAGAAGCCTCGCGGCCAAGACGTCACGAATTCCCGAAACAATTGCACTACCGGCAAGCAAGAAAGCAATGCCAGTGACCACTACCCAAAACGTTCCAAATGGCACCCAATGCGGAACAAAGCGTGCGTAAGCGTGGACATTGATGAGGTGCCCTAAACCGAAGACGATTGGAGACAGTCCCAACATCCAACGACCGGCGATAGCTGCTCTCTCTCGCCACACCGGATCGGGTGCTTCGGTCGCGGCATAGACGATTGCTGCCGGGGCAACCAAGAGTAGCTGTGCTGCGACACCGCCCAGGATGAAAATCAAGACACCGAGTCGAACAGCAAGGACATGGGTCGCAGAATAGAACCGAGGCAGCCAGACTAGGGCAAAGATAAGGTAGATCAGGGCTGCCGCCGATGCCGCCTTCCGCGCCGTACGTCGCCATAAGATCGCCATGCCAGCCACGATCAGCCACAGACCGACGATGTACGCGAGTACCTGCTGGCCGGCAATGTGCTGGCCGAGAGATTGTATCGGTTGATGGGAGGCCTCGAATTGGCCCCAACTTATATCAAGTATCCCGGTGGCGATTGTTGCCAAGCCGTAGAACCAAACTCCCACTCTCATTTGTTCAATCTCCTTTTGGGGCCCGCAACTACGAGCTTGGCAGGAAGCAGGAAGCAGGAAGAGGCGTTTCTCTATTACAGAACTGATAGTATCGGCGGCATTGGTACATTGAGTAGAGCCATTCAGCGCTAATATCATTGGACCAACTCGGAAGGCCAATGCCGAAAAACGTCAGCTCGTTCGAGCTCACTCTCAATAGCCGTACGCAGCATCAGACTTTAACCAGCTGGTTGTACGCAGAACTGCGAGTTGCCATTCTCGATGGCCGGCTTGGTCCCGGCACAAGGCTGCCGGCCTCGCGAGACTTCGCTAGCCAGTACGGAATCTCGCGGGGAACAGTTGTCAGCGTGCTCGAACGTTTGCAAGCCGAAGGGTACGTGTCCAGCCGCGTGGGATTCGGCACGTGGGTAAATCACTTAGAGGCGCCCCCCCGATCCGCCAGATGAGTGCGACACCTCCGGCTTACATTCGTCGTGTCATATCGGCCCACGCACAGCCAAAGCCGTGGGTGGGCTTGAGTTTTCCCGAGGGCGTCCGCCCGTTTCGCGTGGGAAGTCCGGCCATCACCGAATTCCCGTCCGAGCTGTGGGGTCGCATTTCAGCAAACCGCGCGCGAAACTTCCGGTCATGGTTGAAGACAGAACCCGATGGGCGCGGATATCGGCCATTGCGGGATGTAATTGGCGAATATTTGCGTACGTCACGCGGCGTGCGATGCAGTGCGGAACAGATCGTCATCGTTTCCGGAATACAGCAGGCGCTCGACCTGTTGGCGCGGCTTCTCCTGAGAGAGCACGATCCGGTATGGATGGAGGATCCTGGATATTTCGGGGCCAGCATCGCGTTTGGCAGCGTCGGCGCTAATATCATCGGCGTGCCAGTGGACGAAGAGGGCCTATCCGTCTCCGCCGGAACGAAACTTTGTCCGCATGCCAAGGGCGTGTATCTGACGCCAGCTCACCAGTTCCAGATGGGAGTGACAATGTCTCTGACGCGGCGGATGGCCATTCTGAACTGGGCCTCACGCGCTGGCGCTTTTGTGATCGAAGATGATTACGACAGCGAGTACCGGTTCGAAGGACAACCTG
>JAOAPP010000808.1 GCA_025462985.1 Bryobacterales bacterium
GGGAAAGCGTGCATTACGTGATGCCCGCGGGTGGCCAGTTCGCGGCTTAACTGCACCTGAAAAGGGTGACCAGCAAAGTCGTGTATCAAACAGCGCATAAGTAGGATGTGGAGAGAGAAGTTGCAATTGAGAAGGCCGCGACTAGACTCCGGCCTCGGCATTGACGTTCGGCGTAACATCGCTTCCGCTTTGGACGAGGTCGAGGAAGATGCGGCTATTGGTTTCGATATCGAAGTATTTTTCGTAGCAGGAGCGGGCGTGGCAGTGCATGGCTTCCCGCTCCCCGCCTGTCAGCGCGGTCCAGCGTTTCAGAAGGTTGGTTGTTCCTTCGAGAGTGTCCGGCTCGACCAGTCCTGCCGACTCTCCCTCCACTTCACGCCAGATATTGACTTTGTTCGAGATGAGCACCGGGGTGTGACACGCAAGTGATTCCACAACGCTGATGCCGAAGTTTTCCTGATGCGAAGGAAGGATGTACATATCGGCGGCTCGCATAGCGGCCCACTTTGCGCCTTCATAGAGCGGTCCGGTCCACAAGACGCGATCCTGGAGGCCGAGTTCGTTGCCCAGAGATTGGAACTTATTGACGGTGGCCGGATCGCCCGGACCTGCCATCACCAGCACCACATCCCGATACTCATCTCGGAGGCGGGCATAGCTTTGCAATAGTAAGTCGATTCCTTTTTTCTCGTGAATGCGGCTTAGATAAAGGCAGAACTTACGGCCTTTGAGCGCCGGGTGCAGAGCGGAAAATTCTCGGGATGCCGCTGCGCGATCGATGAAGCCTTTGGTTTCGGGAGGAGACGTGATTCCGTAACCCACCACGACCGGGTTGCACTGATAGGGCAAGAAGGCATTGTGCGCCAGCTGTTTTTCTTCTTCCGTGGTGAACAGAACGGCGGCGGCATCGCGCATCACCTTGCTTTCAAAGAAGCGCCAGTAAAGCTTCTTTTTGAGGTTCTTGTGCGGATAATATTGCTGGAACCACGGGTCGAGTGCGCCGTGAATGAATAAGTAGTACGGAATCTGCCGGCGTTTGGCCACTTTCCAGACGGCATAGCTGAAGTACATCCAAATGCCGTGAACAACGACAGCGTCAAAGTTTGCGATGTTTGCTGAGAGCCATTGATCGAGATGCCCGGAATAGCCGAACATTCCAAGTGATCCCTTTCCCACCGCGTGGACTGGTAGGTGCCAGTCTTTCAGCCACGGAGAGGAGGGGTCGTCGACGCAGGCCACCTCCACATGCAACCCGCGCTTTTGGGCCTGGGTGGAGAGATTCTTAAAACCCTGGACAGGGCCGCCCCAAGCCGGATTGAGTGTCCGGATTACAAAAAGAATGCGCATAGGATTCCGCTTTTCGAAGGAAGAAGGCAAAGGCCTTCGGGAACGACAGCCGGTAGGTTGTGATCTAGGAAGCGAGCGGCTTCAGGATCCTGCGGCGAATAAACGCGGCCGGATTGCCGGCATGGATCTCATAGGGAGGAACACTCTTGGCGGCAATGCTGCCCACCGTGACGATGGCGCCTTCGCCGATGACGACACCGGGACACACCACTGCTCTGGCGCCGACCCACGATCCACGTTCGCAGACGATCGGCCTTCGAAACAGCTTCATATTCGTCAGTGACCAGTCGTGATTGCCGGTGCAAAGATAAACGCCTTGTGACAAGCAGACATGCGGGCCGATTGTGACTTGCGCCAGGTTATCGATCCAGAGGTCCTCTCCCAGCCAGGAGTAATCGCCCACTTCGAGATACCAGGGAAACTTCACGCGCAGGCCGGGCTTGCTATAAACGCCTTTTCCGATTCTGGCTCCAAACAGGCGCAGCAGCCAGGAACGAAACCCGGAAAAAGGAATGAGCGAACAGCGCAAAAGAGGCAGCCCGACAAAAAACCAGACTGCTTCCTTCAACAGCGAAGAGCCACGATCGAGCTCGCTATTATCAGGCGCGCTGAGGTCTACCTGCAGCAACTCCTGATTGGCTAGTTCGTTTGGATACATCAAACGGCGACGCTCTGGTTAGGTCCGAAGGAGGGAGCGGAGTCGTGCCGCTCGCGATCCCGAAAAATGACTTCCGACAGATCATCCCAGCCGATCGGCGCTGTGCCGGCTTTGCGGACTACCAAACTCGCGGCGATATTGGAAAGCTGTACGGCGGTCAGCATGTCGAGACCGGATCCCAAAACCGTGGCTACGGTGGAGATCACGGTGTCGCCTGCGCCGGAGACGTCGAAAACTTCTTCGGCCAGCGCCGGGAAGTGATAGGAATGTTCGCCGGTGAACAGGGTCATGCCGTCGGCGCCCTGGGTGACCAGCAGCGATTTGCATTGCAAGCGCCCGAGCAGTTCGAAGCCGGCGACCGACATTTCGTGCTCTTCCATGGCGATGGCAATAGAGGCGGCTTTGAACTCCTTCAGGTTGGGCGTAATGCAGGTGGCGCCGGAGTACGGCGTGTAGTCCGAGCGTTTGGGATCGACCAAGACGGGAATTGAGCGGGAGGCGCAGGCCGCGATGACCTTGCGTGTGAAGCCCGCGCCCAGGACGCCTTTGGCGTAATCGGACAGGATGACCGCATGGCAGCCCTCGTCAAGAATTGCGACGACCTTTTCAAGCAGCTGGTCGCCGGTGGCCGTGGTCAGCGCTTCGGAGGATTCTTCATCCATGCGAACGATCTGATGGTTGTCGCACATCACCCGTGTTTTGCAGGTAGTGGGGCGGCTCGATTCGGTGACGATTCCGGTGACTTCGATCTTGTTTTCCGCGAGGATACTCATCAACCGCTGCGCGGAAGAGTCCGCTCCAATAACGCCGGCAAGAATCGCCTGGGCTTTGAGGCCAGCAATGTTGAGCGCGACGTTTCCCGCTCCTCCGGCAACAACTCTCTCTCGCTTGACGGCGAGCACTGGCACGGGAGCTTCCGGCGAGATCCGTGTAACAGTACCAAGGATGTAGCGGTCGAGCATGAGATCGCCGACCACGAGAACGCGGGTCCCGGCAAAACCATCCCGCGGGATGGTCGCTGCAATAGAAGCAGGGAGAGCCGCACCGGAGTGGATGTTCATAAAGTGTTGTTAAAGAAACGGGTTTCAATCAGCTCGCAGATCATGTGATAAGCCGCCAAATGGAACTCCTGGATGCGCGCCGTATTGCCGCCCGGAGCCGCCAGGACCAGGTCATAATCGGAGGCGTTTTCGAGCGGTTTCTGACCGGTCATCAGAATGGTCGAGACTCCGAGGCTCCGGGCCATTTGAAGGCCTTTCACGACATTGGGGGAACTTCCGCTTGTGCTGATGCCGAGAGCGATGTCACCGGGCCGCCCCAAGGCTTCCACCTGGCGGGCAAAGACGTCGTCGTAGGCGAAATCGTTAGCGCAGGAGGTCATCACTGCCGCATCGGTGCACAATGCGATGGCGCCCAACGCGCGACGCCGGCTCTTTTGAAAGCGAACGACCAGTTCGCCGCACAGGTGTTGCGCGTCGGAGGCGCTTCCTCCGTTGCCGAACACCAGCAGCTTGCCACCACGTTCATAGGAATCGCCCAGCAGGCGAGCCGCTTCCGCGACTGCCGCCGGGAAGACCGACTTTGCTGCATTCTCGAAGAGTTTTGCGATTTCGAAAAAGCGATCGGCTACCGCGACGGTGGAGGATGTGGAGGTTTCCTGTACGTCATTCATATTCAATTTGCAATTACCTGGGAGGACTTGATTTGTTCCACAGCCGCACAGAACGACTGTGCTGACCGGCCAGTACCGGCCGGGGGGTTGGACGAGAGCAGGATCCCGGTGCAGCCGGCCGCTTCCGCGGCTTGGACATCGGAGAGCGCGTCGCCAATCACGAAGCAATTTTCGCGCTGGCAATGGAAGTCGGCGAGCGCCCGTTCGATCATTGCGGTGCCGGGCTTTCGGCACTCGCACTGCTCGGCGAGCGAGTGCGGGCAGAAGTAAAAGCGGGCAATCTGGATACCGTAGGGAGCCAGTTGCCGCAGCATCTCAGAGTTCACTGCGACGAATGATTCGTAGTCGAAGTAGCCGAGGCCCATTCCTTGTTGATTGGTAATGACGGCCAACGAGAACCCCGCGTTCTGCAGGGTCCGCAAACCGTCTCCAACGCCTTCGAGCAGCCGAACTTTTGAAGGATCCCTGAGGAAATGGCTGTTCTCGATCAGTGTTCCGTCGCGGTCGAGAAGCACGAGTGGGCCTTTCAGCCCTTGGGCCGGCTTCTCGGGAGATGCGTAAAGGGAAAGCTCCTGGATACGCTTCACAATCGCGCTGGTGCTGATTTCATGATTTACCGGGATGACAGCGCAAGCGCCGCCATAGGCCTCCACCAGCGGGGCCGACTTGAGCTGAGAAACCTGGTAGTCGCCACCTTTGATATAAATGTCCGGCCGCAGCAGCTCAATCAAAGAAGCGGGCCGGGTTTCGGTCATAAGCGTGACGGCATCCACGCAGCGCAGGGCGGCAATGACGCTCATCCGGAACTCCTGCTTGACGATAGGACGAAGCGGATTCTTGTAGGAACGTACCGATTCATCGGAGTTGACAGCGACAATCAGGCGGTCGCACATAGTGCGCGCAGTCTGAAGATAATCAACGTGCCCGGCGTGCAGCAGATCGAAAGCACCGCAGGTGAAACCGACTTTGAGGCCCTGATCGCGCCACTCGCCGCGAAGTGCGCTTAATTCTTCGGATGTGCAGATATTTGACATGCCTAATTTAATAGGCGGAATAAAGATTTCGGTCACTGGCTTTTGGGCACTGCCTCATAACGAACGAGAGTCACGATTGCGGGGCGCTTCCCCGGCAGTGGATCGGGTACTCTGTGGGACGTTTTCAGGAAGAAGCGCGTGACGATGGCCACCGGAATCCAGCCCAACATAAGTATGGCTAAGTTGCGTGCGGTGACAATAAGTCCAGTGACGGCCATCTCAGTCTGGAAGAGCATCCACAGGGACATTAATAGCGCCAGGAACTTAATCAGCTCCGGCACCCGGCCCAAAACGACCCGGACAGTGAAGTTCATCAGGAGACAGAGCACAATGGGATACACAAAAGCTCCCGGTATGCCGAAATCGGAGATACCGCCGGTCAACAATGAATTCGCTTCATCTTTAGCCGGCAGGCCCAATTGCGGGTTGGCCACCATCTCCTCCATCCCGAGCGCTAATATCTTGTCTTTGTCTCCAGCGAGCGAGTAGATAGCACTGGGAGTAGCCATGCCAAGGCCAAAAAGCACGATTTGACCGTGAAGCCCGGGATGCGTCCGCGACTGTACAACGAGATCTGAAAAATACGGCAGGACGAAAGTGCGGTCTCGCAAATTGGCAGCCATATCCTCGTCGAAGCTCGCATTGCGACCGTCTTTGATGAACTTAACAGCACTTGTCACTAGCTCACCGAGGGGCATATCGGGAGCGCCCATTCTTTTTGCGGCTCCCGATTGTTCTGCTGAATATCGCATGGCGTAGTACAGCATGTTGACGCAATAGAGACCCGCCAGACAGGCTGACACAACCATAGCTTTCTTCCAGAGTGGGCTCCTCCAGCGGTCACCCACCAAGGTGAAAGCAAATACCAAGCAGAACAGAGAATAGATAATCGCTCTTCTGCCCGACGGCAGCAGGCATGCGATCTCCACCAGCAGCAACAACCGAAACGGAAGCGTTCTACGGAGCAGGTTGCTTTTGTTTCTGAGAAGTACGGTTATAGCTGGAAGAGTAGGACCGATGATGCCCGCCATCGTTCCAGCCACTGTGACGTGGCGGTCATCGGAAACGGCGGCGCCCATATAGCCGATCTGACCGGTAGCCAAAGCGCCTAGATAGATGAGAACTCCTATATAGACATAGATGACATCGGTATTGAGCAGCTTGGTTCGGTCCAAACGGATGGGCCGTTCCACAATGAAGCCGACCAGGAACAGGGCGGCGCTGATCCAAAGCACCAGGCTGATGGCAGTCGAGAGATCGTCCTGCGGCCGGTAAAAGTGTTCCGCGATCGTTTGATGGGTTTTGGCGAGTTGTAGGGCGGTGTTCAAGCTGCCAAGAGCGTAACCGAGCAAGAGGCCGCAACTGGCAACCCAGGTAAACCGAAGATCCTGGCATTTGACGACCAGCAGGTAAACCGAGCGGCAGACAACGATTGATCCAACTGCCGCACCGATTTCAAAACCCGTGTTGGTCCGGAACAAATAGGTGAACCAGCCGGCCAGAAACAGGAGTAAGGGCATCCCCCAACCCAATTCCTGGACGATGGCTGGGGAGGTGACCTCCGGGCTGAATAAATAGGCGGATCCGGTTCTGCCGGTCATTAACTAGCCACCTCAATGTGGGCCATATTCGTGTCTCTTAAGAAGAGCGCTCTGTTCAGGGTTTTGGTCAGGACCTGCTGATGCGTGGTCCCGTTGGCAATACAGCGAGCACGACCCTGTTTCGCGATAGCGGCGCGCCACGTTTCATTTTGGAGGAGCTGCTTGCACTTGACAGCGCACTCCTCAGGCGTGCTCCAAAAGACGGCTTCCACGTTTTCTGTATAAAGGCAGCGATGCTCGTCTGTGCGTTCGGCGCAGAGAACGCCACCTAAATAGGGCACCTCAAACGAGCGCGTTGTTACGGCGTCACGATTACCCTTGGAGAGCAGCCCCAGTGTGACCTTGGCGCATTGAATCGCCTTGGCATAATTTTCGTTTTGATAAAGCCCGGGACTACGCCAAAAAGGCTTGAGCACCGGCCACTCCTTGGCCTTGTGCCAGGCGTGGCCATGTAACGCGAGTGGGACGCCGAGCTCGATGAGCCGGGCCATAAAGGGGCCGCGTTCAGGCATCCATGTGCCGACAAAAAGAACCTCGCTTGACCACTTCACGCGGTCTTCGTCAGTGAGAGGCCAGGGGGCGTGAGCCACCTCGTCGGCGGAGCGGTCCAGCCGGAGAACGTCCTTTGCTCCGGCAGCATAAGCCTCCTCGATGTTTTCATCCCGGACTACGGTGATGAGGCTGTAATGAGGAACCGACTTCAGATAGAGCCGCCATTTGCGGCCGTCGCGCTTGCCGTACGGGTCGTCGTGATTGTAGCTGATGACACAGCCGTACCGCTTTTTGAGTTCTTCAATGAGGGCCGGCCCGGTCAGTTCTCCTCCCTCGATCCAGACCAGATCAAAGGACGTGGACGGCAGGCTGGTCAGTACTTTCCGGCCGATGTGACTGTCCATGAAAAGCGCCCCGGTGTGGTGAATCCAAGAGGAGATATAGCGGTTCGACGGCAGCAGATCTCGAGGATTGATAAGGACAACCTTGTGTCCGAGCCGCTCCATCGCGCGCGCGCGGTGAAGCGTGGTGCCGGAGGCCAGTCCCAGATAGAGTATCGACAGGTATTTCACGGTTGAGGTCTACTTGGAATCCAGACTTGACCTCGGGGCAGGGGTCCAAAACCTGGGAATGCTGAACACCCCGCTGACGAACTGTGTGAAAGTATCTTCCAGCTGCCGAAGAGACGTGCGCAATACCAGCCAGATCATGAGCAGATCAATGAGAAGCAAAGACCAAGCAGCACCGGGAAGACCCAGGGCGGGAATCAACAACCGGGCCATCAGCACGGAAAGAGTGGAGAAAGCGACCAGAGAGAAGGCCAGCCGGTGATGGGCATTGGTCGACATCGGGACAACCGAGCTCGTGTACCAGAGCGAATTGGCGAAGGTAACCAGTATCAAGATATGAAAGCTGGAGGCATCGAAGGCGACAGCGTGTCGGATCCAGAGCCGATACAGGGTGGGCCCGATGAGCCAGAGAAAGGCGCCGCTCAGCACCGAAATGGCTAGTCCGGCCTGATAAGCGTGGCGGTGAAGCCGTCGGGCCAAAGGAATGTTCTTGGCCCCAAAGGCGGAGGAGAGTTCAGGCCAAATCGTCCAACCAATCACGTTCAAAATCTGAAAGTTGAAGCGTGTCAACGTACGCAGGGTCGAGAACATCGTGACGGCGACAGGACCGAGCAGCGTCCCGATCAGAATGGTGAAGCCCTGCAGGCTAATGGCATAGCCGAGAGGCAGCGCGACAAAGCCCATTGCCGGAGCCAGCAGTTCCTTAATCCGCTGCTTATCTGCATGCTGCAGGCCCACCTTGATCCACGGACTCTTCTTACGCAGCAGAAGACCATAGGCGATTGTCGCTGCGATGCGGATCAGGAGATAGGTCAGAGCGACATACAGCAATTTCCCGGTGAGTATGCCGACCCCCAGGGCGGAACCGGCCTCGACGAAGCGGAGCACCATGATGAAAAAGGTGCCCGTGGCAAAGTTGCCGTCACAGCGGAAGCCGCTTTCAAGGACTCCATTCTGCTGCGTGGCAATGATATAGCTGGCAAAAACGAACAGAATGGTCGCCGCCTCCGAGCTCGAAAGGCTCGAAAGATGCAGCCAAGACTGCCACGGGAACCACCAGACCAGCGAGGCAGTGACGAGGAACACCATCAAAGACAGGCCAAGGAGCAGGGCCCAGGAGCTCTGGAAGGTCCTCAACGCTCCTTCGCGGTCTCCGGCGGCAACACGTACTGTCATGTCACTACCGGAGGCATCGCCGAAGCCGAGATCACACAGCGAAAGATAGCTGGGAATGGCGGAGAGCACCAGCCAATCGCCATACTTGGCCGCCCCCCAGGAGTGCACCAGGAAGGGAACCGGGCCTAATTGTATGGCTGCGGTGATGAGAGGGCCCAACGCCGTGGCGCCGAAGCCTTTCATCAACCGTTGTTTGATGGTTCTTGGGTTCGGGGTGTCCAAATCTATCCCAGAAGCACCACATTACTTGTCTTTTGGAGCAGCACCGGCTCACGCTTCGTGATCTGACACCGCTGCAAATAGTATTCGCTTGCGATGTCATCGACAACTTCGTTGCTCTTCTGAGCCGCAGCGTTGTGTCGCTCCAGAGTCCTATTCTGAAAACTCATTCCAACGCTATCAAGGACAGATTTGCGTGCTGACTTTTCGAAATAGTCTTCATCACTCTTGTGGTGGTAGTGATTGATCCAGGCCGTTTCAGCAGTTGGCGGCAGAGAAATGCTTCCGAGCACCGCATGACCTAGTTCATTCACCGCGGTGCGCATTTTCTGGTAGTACCAGGAATGCGAGTTTCGATAGGCTGCCACGCTGGAAGGTTGCACGAAGCATTTCACATGCCGATTTGGCGCCCGTTCACGGCGGTTGTACTCGACAATGACCGGTCCTGCCGGTCTCTTCTTGTGTCCGTTGGAGCCGAAGCCACGCCAATGAAGAGCTACGGCCGGATATTGTGTGTAGCCGGATAAGAATTCGCCGATACTTCGGCCATCTTTAATAACCACAAACTCATCTGCATCGATAAACCCGACCCACGCAAAACGTCCAATGCACTGCAAGATGCAGTCCTGCTCAGCTGCCGGAGAAACCGGAACGTGCGGCCAGTCTTCGTTGAGCGTGGCAACGCCACGCTCAATATACGGATCCAAAACATCGTGGAATCGATCCACGCTTAACTTCTCATAAAAGAAGATGTGGTCAATTCCCGCCGCAAGATAGTATTCAATAAACTCGTCCAGATACCGCGCTTCATCCCGAATCCGGATACACATGGCAACGCCCTGGCCGTTCGCCCGATTCTTCGATGCCACCCGCACATTCTTGCGGAATTCTCCACCATTGGAGTGCTTAAGACTTTGAGTGAAGTAGATGGCTTTGGCGACCTGAGGGTTTAGACGTATTTTTTCTCTGAGTTTGAAGTACAGGGAATTTTGATCAGGCATAGCGGCGGATTCTGGACGGTTCGTTAAAGAACGAAGGATTGGGATCAGCGGAGGAGACGGCGATTACGCCGTCACCAGCATCTGGCTTGCAATCCATTCGTAAGTCTTGGCCATGCCATCCTTCAGCTTGATGGACGGCTCCCAGCCGAGATACTGCTTAATTTTGGTGTTGTCGCTGTTGCGCCCGTTCACACCTTTAGGTGCATCCAGCTTGTACTTGCGCTTCAACTTGATACCGGCGATCTCTTCGACGATGTCGACCAATTGATTGATAGTCACCAGTTCGCTGCTGCCGAGGTTGAGCGGTTCATGGATCTCGCTTTCCATGAACATCTGCGTGCCCTTGGTGCAATCGTCGATGTACATGAAGCTGCGGGTCTGGTTGCCATCGCCCCAGATTTCGATCTCGTGCTTGCCGGACATTTTGGCTTCAATGACCTTGCGGCACATAGCAGCCGGGGCCTTCTCGCGGCCGCCGTCGTAGGTGCCTAACGGCCCATATACGTTGTGGTAACGAGCCACGCGGCACTGCAGTCCGAAATCCTCTTCAAAGTGCCGGCACATGCGTTCGCTGAAGAGCTTTTCCCAACCGTAGCCATCTTCGGGAAGCGCCGGATAAGCATCCTCCTCTTTCAGCGGCACAACTTGCGCATTCTTTTGCTTGTCGCCGTTGTAGACGCAGGCAGAGGAGGAGAAAAAGAAACGCTCCACTCCCGCCTCGCGCGATTCGAGCAGCAGGTTGGTATTGATGAGAACGCTCAACATGCACAGCGCTTTGTTGTTCTCGATGAAACCCATTCCGCCCATATCGGCTGCAAGATTGAATACCAGGTCAACTCCTTTGACAGCCTGGCGGCAGGATTCCACTTCCTTGAGATTGAGGCTGAGGTTTTCGACAGACGCGGTCTTCTGATACCACTCGCTTCCTGGTTTGACATCGACGGCGCGAACGACATTCAGTCCTTGTTGGGTGAGCTTCTCAACGAGGTGTCCTCCGATGAAGCCACCGGCTCCGCAAACCACGATTTTCTTATTTGTCAATTGCATGATTTAACCTTCAACTAATTTGGGCCGTAAGGCAACGTGAGTATACTGCAAGCCTACCGCTCAGCGTTGGCAAAATACCCTTTGCTGTAGTACGACTTTCCTTTTGAATACAAGCCGTAGGGCGAATGTTTGGGATCCCAGTCATTGAAGACGGTTCCCAGGATGCGGGTGTGATCCTCGGCGAAGCGATTCTTGGCGGCTACCAGTTCATCGCGGGTGGTCTGCTGGGAGCGGGCGACCAGTACGACGGCATCGGCCAGGCGGCCAATGACGCGGGCGTCGGTGATATGCAGCATCGGCGGCGTGTCGATCAGAATCATCCCGTACTGCCCTCTGAAGCGGGTGAGTATTTCGGCCAGAAAGGGCGAGTGAAGGAGATTTGCTGCTGCGTGCGTGCTCGGCCCGCTGGTGAGAACGTCCAGGCCCGGAATATCGGTTTTTTGTACCAAAGACTCCGGCGAGACACCCTCGCGAAGGTTCTTTTGCAGAAGGTTGCTCAGACCGTGATCATTCGGAAGATCGAACACCTGGTTGAGACGCGGGCAGCGCAGGTCCGCATCAATGACCAGGACACGGGTCTCAATCTCCGCCAGCGCGATCCCCAAATTGCTGACCACGGTAGTTTTTCCTTCTCCCGGGCCGGCGCTGCTGAATACCAACACACGCGGCCGGTGCCCGTTGCCGGAGAACAGGATGGAGGTGAGGACTCCGCGGAAAGCTTCGGAGACGATGCTTGGCTTCTGCTGCCAGGTCATCATCTCAGGCATTATCTTGTTCCGTGCCGGATTTTGGAGAGTGAGAGACTTCCCGCTTGAGCCGGAAGACGCAGCAACGCCGCGGGCCGCCCTGCGCGCCGTCAAGGAGCGGGGCTGACCGAGGAAGGCGGTCGGAATGGTGCCGAGTTCGGGCAGATTGGTCCAAAACTGCGCGTCGCCCGGATTCTGGAGTGCACGGTTGGTCCGTTCGCGAATGAAGACGAAAAGAATGCCGATAAAGAAGCCGGAAAACAGTCCCAGTCCGGCGTTCACCGGTAAATCGGGGCTGACGGGCTTCGACGGAAGATCGGCGGGGTCAATGATGCGAACCTTGGCTGCTCCGAGAGCCGAAGCCAGAGAGGACTGCTTCAACTGCTGCAACATCGTGTCGTAAAGCTGGCGATTGCTCTCCACTTCACGTTTGAGGATGTTGTACTGCACCGCTTTTTCGTCTTGCCCTGTGACTTCCTTCGTCTGGGCGATGTAGGCTGCGGATAAGAGAGACTCCCGGCGGCTTGCGTCCTGGTAATCGTCCTTCACACGGTCAATAATGGTGGCGCGGTCGTGCTGAAACGAGTCCTCCAGTGCGACCAACTGGGCTTGCAGTCGTTGCAGTTTGCTGTATTCCGGCGTGTACGTGACGCTCAGTTCGGCGATTTGCCGGCGGAGATCGGTAATTTTGGAAGCGGCCTCACGAAGGCCCGGGTCGTTGAGAACATCCGGCAGAGAGTCAGGCGCGCTGGTTCGCGCCAGCTCATACCGGGACTGCTTGGCGATCCTCTCGGCGGTGGCCAGCGAAAGCTGCTGCTGAATCTGCTGCAGCTTTTGGTTGGATACGTTGGTATTCTGCGAGTCGTCAGTGAAGAGAAGCCCGGATTGGCGGGCATAGCTTTGCAAAGCGTCCTCGGACTTTTCTAAGTTCTTCCGGGTGTCGCTGATTTCATGCCCCAGATACTCGCTGGTTCGCTGAGTCACTTTCCAGCGATTTTCAAGGCTCTCGGTCGCGAACTCGTTGGCCATTGTGTTGGCAAATGTCCAAGCTAGCTGGCGGTCGGGCGATTGCACCAGCATTTCGATGATTCGGGTGCGCGGCGTCGGCCGGATTTTGACGCTCTTGGCGGCCTTCAGGAGCAGATTTTCGCGCGGGGTGAGGCGCGCCGGTTGCGGCAAATGCAGAATTTCCCGCCATCCGGTAGCCGGCCCGGGAGCGTAGCGCGCAATGGGTTTGCCGTCGTGCAGTTTCGCCAGGACACGCTGCATCAGTTCCTCGCCTTCGAGAAGCTTGGATTGAGTCTGCAGTTCGGAGCTATCGCCGGAGGACTCGTTGCTGGCCACCGGGTTGCTCTGCTTCATATTCAGGAAGTCCTCATTGAGACTGAGGATTTCGAGTGACGTGCGGGCCTGGTAGACCGGAGTCTGCGGAATGCCGACCAGGATTCCGAGCAGCGCGCCACCCAGGGCAAACAGAGCAATGCTCCACTTATGGCGTCGAAGTGTCCGCCAGTGCTCCATGAGTTCGCCCGGCGATTGCCCCTCGTTGGAGGGGGAGGCCATGTGACGAGGCGGGCCGAAATCAAAATCGCGAAGTACCGGCGAGGCTGCCGGATAAGAGATTATTGACGGGGCGGAAGAGGATTCTAAATCGTGAGGAAGGTTTGACATGGCGATTAATACCGGCCGTAAATGACGACTCCGGTCGTGATCTGAACGGCCGCGTCCAAGGTTCGTTTGGTAATGGATTTGGCTGCGCTGTTCGGTACGAACAGAATGTCGTCGGCCCGGAGAGGCACATCCGGAGCTTTGCCGGCCATCAGCAGTTTTAGGTCGATCGGGATTTCGGAGCGGTTCGGGCTGCCCGGAACAGCACGCAGGATGCGGGCCTTGGAAGGGGCGGCCACCTTGTCAAAACCCTCTGCGAGCGAGAGCACCTGCAGGCTGGACAGCGAATCATGTTCGCCCAGCAGAAAGCCGCCGGGCCGGATGACGGAGCCAACCGCGTAAACCACCTGGCCTTTGGGAACTGAAATCACATCGCCCGGCATGATGATGATGTTCTCGGAAGGATCGGCGGCGCTCATCGTATTGCTGACCTTTACGGAGGCGATGCTGAACTGACCGCTCGAATCGGTTTTGGCGTCTGGCAGCGGAATAGCCCCCCACCGCAGGTTACGGGTGAGATTGATGGTGCTGCCCGCGTCCAAGCGAAGGCCGCCGCTCAAAGACAGCACCTCAAACAGAGTCTTGTGGCCTTGCAGTTGGTGAACACCGGGCGCGTTCACTGCTCCGATCACCGAGATCGACTGGCTGTGATACTCCGTGATGCTGGCTACCACTTCGGGATCCTTGACGTATTTTTTCAGCCGGGCAGCCGTCTGCTGCTCGAACTGATTAACCGTGAGTCCAGCCACATGGAATCGCCCAGCTAGCGGTAAATTGATGTCGCCGTGCATGTCCACGCTGAACGTCTGATCCGCAAAGTCCTCCAGATCCCGCGCCAGCAGGCTGAGCCGGTCGCCCGGACCCAGAACATAGTTGGCTACCTCGCCTTCGACGCCGCCGGTCACTTCATCTTTAGGCGTCGGAGCTCCGCCGGAAGCGCTGCTCTGGCCAGAGCCAGTTCCATCTAACGGGGCAACCCGGGAATCGCTCCTTCCGGATGCAACGCGCGACTGAGACCTGGTATCGGCGGGTGGTGCCTGGGTCGGAATTGACTGCTGCGCCAATGCAAGCGTGGCGGCTGCAAACGCGCTGACTACAAAGGGAACAGAGTGCTTCATTTTTGCCTACTTCGGTTGTGAGGTATCAAGTTTTGGAGAGCGTCGAGGAAAGATCCACCGGTAACGAAACAGCACTGCGGTCGAGACGCTTTAGCTCCAGGAACAGCATGTGTACCCGGGCTTCCAGTTCGGCGACTCGGGATTCGATTGCCTCATTGGGGGCCCGGGCCGGCTCTTGCAGCAGCAAATTGATTGCCGCCCGGGCCATTTCGGAGACACTTCTGATGCCGTGTGTAAAACAGACCCGCCGGAATTTTTCATACTCTTCCTGGGTCAGACGGAAGCTGATCATTCTACTTCTGGATTCGATAGACATGAAGATTTAGCCGCCCCGTGAGGAACGACACAGAATGCACTGCAGAGTCCAGCCGCTTTTATTCGTTGGGAAGGTCAAATTGCGATTCGAGGAGCGTGGTAATAGAAGCACTCAACCGAGCGCGCCGGCTTCCTTCCCGCTGTGAAGGAACAATGATCAGCCCTGTTCCGGAACAGAGAATCTTAATGAAATTAAGAATTGTTACAAAACTGCGATTGGGCATCTTCCGTCCCTTCAGCCACATTTATCTAAAAACACAGATAAATGAATGGCTAAGAGCTTCAACGGAACAATAACAGGCAACAACGGAATACATTTGTCATACCACGTTTACTTACTAGAATAAAGAGGTGATTCGAAGACAGAGGCGTATTGCGAGTACTAGGACGTTGAATGATATGTTGAATACAAAAGGTTTAGCTTGCCGATATCCCCATTTAAAAAATAGTGAAACTTTCCCATAAGGGGGGGCGAGCTCCGGCAATAAAGCTGCATCTGTCTACCCATATAGTGTTGGCTTTCCCAAAAAATCGCTTCCCGCAACAACGGAAGAACATGCCGATATGTAGGAAGTGAGGTGTATTGAGAGGCTTGGCTTTGTCTGTGTTGCTTTATTTCTCATGGGGAGTAGTTCGGCCGCATTTGCCTTACCGACCGTATCGTCCCAGGATCTAGGAACTTTAGCGGTAAACACCGCTACTCCTGCAACTGCCACTCTTACGTTCCAGATCTCCGGTGCATCCGGGATACCCAGCTTCCGGCTGCGGTACGGCACAGACTTTCGTCTCGGAGAGCCAGGCTGCACCAGCACGACCTGTACCGTGACGGTAAGCTTTCATCCAACCTATCCGGGAGTGAGGCAGGATGCTGTTCTGGTCGTCGACAGCAATGAGAACTTGCTGACAACCACGTTTCTGCATGGGATTGGACTGGCGCCAGAGGCAGTGCTGCTGCCGGGTACGATCACGGCTTTGGCCGGAACGAGAGAGTGGGGAAACAGCGGAGATGGTGGCTTGGCCGTGAATGCGACGCTGATGAATCCGCAGGGAGTGGCTGTCGACACTGCCGGCAACGTATACATTGCTGACTCCGTGGCGCAAGTAATCCGGAAAGTAGACGCCCTGACCGGAATCATCATAACCGTGGCCACCGGCTTGAACGCGCCCACAGGTGTAGCGGTGGATGGAGCCGGAAACCTGTATATCGCCGATTCGCAGAACAATCGGGTCCGAAGAGTGGATGCAGTGTCGAGTGTGATTACGACGGTCGCCGGAACTGGGACGGTGAGCTCGAGTTTGGGAGATGGAAGCCCAGCGACACAGGCCAGCCTCAACAATCCCGCCGATGTGGCCGTGGATCCGGTGGGGAACCTGTATATTGCGGATCAATACCACGGCCGCATTCGGCGGGTGGATGCAGTGTCAGGAATCATCACCACGGTAGCCGGAGGTGGAGTCCCAGGACGAGGCGCCGACGGCATTGGAAACGGCGGACCGGCAACGAATGCGATTCTGAAGAATCCTTCGAGCGTGGCGTTAGATTCTTGGGGCAGTTTATACATTGCTGATAGTGCGAATAACCTGGTACGCAAGGTAAGCAACGGGACGATTTCCGTAGTGGCAGGCGATGGAAATCCCGGTTACAGCGGGGATGGAGAGATCGCGACGGGAGCTTCGTTGAACAATCCCACCAGCATTCGCTTGGATGCTGCCGGGAATCTCTATATTGCCGACTCAAATAACGGCCTCATACGACAGGTGAACGGCGCGGGAATTATTTTCACCCTGGCTGGGCAAGTAGGTCAGTTTGGCTTTAATGCCAACAATGTTCCGCCGGGGAAAGCGCAACTGAATAATCCAGGCGGGGTGGGCATTGACCCAAGCGGGAGCATTTATATTGCCGATCAGGGAAATAGCATGGTGCGAAAGATCGTACCGGGGCCGCCGGCACTCAATTTTGGGAGCACGAGCATCGGCTCGATCAGTTCGCCGCAAGCCGTGTCGATTGGCAACATCGGCAACCAAGCGCTCGATTTCAGCAGTTTTAGCTTGACGGGAAACTTCCTGCAACAGAGCTCCCAAGATGCCGACTGCACCCCCGATCTGACAGTGGCGCCAGCGGCTTTCTGCTCCGCGTCGGTTGTCTTTGCACCTCAGTCCTCGGGCTACTTAAATGGAGGCCTTTCCTTTACAACGAACTCGGTAAATGCTGTAAACGGATCCTTAAAGTCAGTGGCTTTGAACGGCACTGGAATCGGCACTGCCGGGTCCGACCCCACAGTGAATAAGGCGAGTCTGCTATTTGCCTCCCAAATGGCAGGAACGTCCAGTCCATCCCAGATGGTGACGCTTTTCAATTACGGATCGGCTCCGGTCAGTGTGACTGTGTCTCAGATATCAGGTTCGAATGCCAATGATTTCTCAATTGCCAGCAACGGATGCAAGGGATTTGTTCTGGCGGCACAGGCAAGTTGCACAGTTTCCGTTGTGTTTACCCCCCAGGGTGCGGGCGTAAGAAGCGGTACGCTGCTTCTGGTGGAAAAGCTGAACGGTGCTCCCGGGACCACTTTCCAGCAGAGCATCTTCCTTGCCGGTACAGTACCGCTGCCTGTCCTCACAACCAGCAGCAATGTTTCCTTTGCTAATCAGGCCATTGGCATTACGGGTCCCGCGCAGAATATAACGATCTACAACAACAATCTGATTCCGGTTGCCATTACGGCCATCACGCTGGAGCAGTCTGGAGATTTTGAATTTGGTGAAAACAATTGTGGGCTACTGATGGCTCACAATAACTGTACGGTAGCGATTACATTCACGCCGCAGCAAGCAGGAGTTCGCACGGCGAACCTCAAGATATACGGATCAGGTGCAAACCTCCCCCACTCTGTTTCTCTTACTGGACAAGGAAACGCATCTGCTTTGAAATTTATTCCAACTACGCCCTGCCGCGTTGTAGATACCAGAAATGCCGCCGGTCCCTTTGGAGGGCCGAAGATGACGGGCGGCAGCTCGCGGGACTTTGAGATCCCGGCTAGTTCTTGTAATATCCCTTCAACTGCCTTGGCGTATTCATTGAACGTAACGGTTGTTCCCGATACGCAACTCGGCTATCTTGCTATCTGGCCGGCTGGGCAGACGCGTCCTGTGGTATCGACCTTGAATTCAGACGGGCGGACTAAGGCTAATGCGGCCATTGTTGCTGCTGGTTCCAATGCAGCGATAAGTGTTTACGTGAGCCATGCCAGTGAGATCATACTGGATATCAATGGATACTTTGTATCTACTCAAAGTTATTCCGGGTTTCTGTTTTACCCGCTGGCACCGTGCCGCGTTGCGGATACAAGACAGGGAGCGAGCCCATTCGGAGTTCCCTACTTGACTGCCGGTCAGACTCGCTCTTTTCCTATGACATTGAGCACTTGTCAGATCCCTACCACGGCTAAGGCCTACGTTGTAAATATGACGACCGTCCCTCACGGTCCACTCTGGTTCCTTACCGCATTTCCTGCGGGACAGACTCGTCCGCTTGTCTCTACTCTCAACGCGCCTACCGGAACAGTAACCGCCAATGCCGCTATCGTGCCGGCAGGAACGGGCGGCAGCATCAGCGTCTATGCCAGCAATGATACAGACCTGATAATCGATGTAACGGGATATTTCGCACCCCCTGCTAAAGGTGGCTTGTCATTTTATCCAACTACGCCTTGTCGCCCACTGGATACGAGAACTTGGGGGGACATAGGCGCCTTTGCTGAAGCCATTGCGATTAATTTGTCGGCCAACGGATGCCTTTCCCCAGGAGTCGCCCAGGCCGTGGTGAGCAACGCTACAGCATTACCTGTCTCATCGTTGGGATATCTATCGTTATGGCCGAATCAGCAGACCAAGCCATACGTGTCATCATTGAACGCCACTGATACTTCGACTACGTCCAATATGGCTATCGTGTCAACGACAAACAATGCTGTGAATGTTTATGCGTCCAGCTTGACCAACCTCATTCTGGACGTGTCCGGATATTTTGCTTATTAGAAGCCATTTCATAAACGAAACAGAATTGGCGTGTTTTGTTTTAATGGTTTGGATGCCACTCTCCCCCGGTGGTTTGACGGATGCGTAATCTCCGCCGCTATGGCCTTACGATGAGGCTTTGGCTGTTGCAGCCAGCTCTCGAGCTTTAATTGCGCTCTGCTCATGGGCGTTCGCAAGAAGAGATTCAAGCATGGGCTGAGGCTTGATACGCATAAAAATCTGGTATGAAAACAAACCCCGGGAAAGGTTGATTAGAATGCTGTTGAGAGAAAGCAGAAGCCGGCTCAGGCGATTGTCGCCTAACGCCAAAGGAAAAGGACCGGGAACTCCGAGCGTTTCCACTACCGTAAATCCTGATTGAGTAATGGACCGCCGAAAGGAGGAAAATGTGAAGAGGCGAGTGTGTGTAAGATCGAGAATGCCTCGTTTCCCATAGTTGAACTGCCCCAAGAACAACATGATACGCGAGGAAAAGAAAGCCACGTTTGCGGTACTCACAATGATTTCGCACGTGGGATTCAGTGCCAAGCGCCTCCTTAAATCTTCGAGGAACTCTTCCGGCCTGGAGAGATGCTCCAAGACATCGAGCAGTAGCACATATTGCACCCGATCGTAATTAATAGCGGGAGGACCATCGTTCAGATCATGGAGAAAGAACTCATGCAGCTTTTCGTGATCGGTAGGGAAATTATCAACACCAATGACCCTGCATTGCTTCCTGGTAGCCAATGCAGCACCCATGTAGCCACCAGCGCATCCCAGATCAAGGACTTCAGCTTTGTTTGGGATCCGCTCAAGAGCCAAGGAGTGGGGACTAGTATATTCAAACTTCGGCAGGTAAGGCGACAGGTTTGGTCCTCCGCAATCGAACTTGGGATCGAAGAAGAGGCCCATCTGCTGCATCCTTGATTGCAGGACGGATTTTGCCACATTAAACGCGTATCTCAACCCATTCACGTGGCAGATTTCGTCCCCGTAATAGGTGGGAATAGGCAACTCAGTTATTTTGAGCCCAGCGACCAAAAGTTGGATGATGATCTCTGTATCGAAATGAAAGTCATTGGTATTGCGATCGAAAGGGATTGCTGCTAAGCCCCTAGTAGAATATATGCGATATCCAGAGTGAAACTCGCTGAGATTCGATTTCAGTAACCAGTTTTCTAAGCGGGTCAGAATCTTGTTGCCGACGTACTTGTATAGGGGCATGCCACCGCGCAGAGCTTCCGACTTGCGAAGCATGCGAGAGCCAAAGACGGCATCGGCCTGGCCTGTCCGAAGTGGCTCCAACAAGGCGGGTAGACACTCAGGTGCATATTGACCATCGCCGTGAAGCAAAGCGACAAAGTCATAGCCCTGCTGAAGGGCGTAGTGATACCCGATTTTCTGATTTCCACCATAGCCCTGATTGACTGGGTTGATCAGTGTGACGATTTTGAATGGCAGATCTTCGACGGCGGCTAACTGATGGCTTATTTCGAAGGTCGCATCTCTGGAAGCGTCGTCGATGACCAAAACGTCGACAGCATATTTTTCAAGAAGAGAAGCAGGAATACGGCGCAGAACTGACTCAATTGTCTTTTCCGCGTTATAGGCAACAATGAAAACTAAAACACGTCTTTTCATGCAAGGATATTTATAGCTAGAGACAAATCCTCCCACAACGATCTAAAGCGCGATGCCCCGGATAGGTGAGCTTTAGGTGTGGTATAAATTGGGATTTTACTGTGATACAGTGCAATTCCCAAGCTCCTCTAGCAAACATATAACAGTATTGTAGCTGGTCACTGGTGCATCTTTGTTCTGCACCTCACTCTGGTATTGCCTACATGCTTCAGTCTCCTTCTAGCTCGCGTATTTCTACATCCTCTTGGATTCTCAAAAGGGCATGGCTCTGTGCTGCCGTTGTAGTGTTGGCACTGCTGCTACTGGGAAATTTACCGTTGGTGTTGGGCAAGCAGTATCCGCAATGGGATGCTGCGGGTTTATTTGGGCCGCAATTCTCGCTAGTGGCTGACCACGTAAAGGCAAATCGGTTGTTGCTATGGAACCCCTGGGTTGGAGCAGGTTCTCCTGATTTCGCAGAGCCGGAGTACGGCACGACTTCTCCTCTTCTTCTGATTTGCGCCATCTTGAGCAGTAGCCCGCTGGCTGGATTTGTGTGCTATTGGCTTGTGCTCTGGGTATTCGGTGGTATTGGCCTATTGATGCTATTACGTCATCTGGAAATCCCGACGTGGGGAGCACTGATTGCAACCTTGGGATTCGTCACGTCAGGGTTTTATACCGGGCATGCAGAACATACTTCTTCTATCTGCTCCATCTCGTTTGTCCCTTGGATTCTTTGGCGCTTAGACTGCGCGATACAGAGGAGAAGTTACTGGTGCGCTGTGCAAAGCGGTGCGATGTACGGACTTTCAGCGCTCGGCGGCTATCCAGAGTTTACGATCCTTACGCCAATTTTTCTGGGTCTGTGGGTACTGGGGCGCACTCTGTGGCCACTAACCGATTACTCTGGCCCGAAGGAAAATATTGCTTCCAGGCTCCGGCGGTCATTTTTATCGCTAGTTCTCGTCGGCTGTGTTGGAGCTTTGATTCTGAGTCCTTCCTACACTGGATTTCTATCGAGTACGGCGGGCTATAGCGACAGGGTTGGCCCAAGGTCCAGATTGGAAGCCACCACCTCCAATATTCTGCCGGTTGAGGCTGTATCAACTCTTTCGAGTCCTTATTTATACCTGCTCAACATGGAGCCAAATCATATTTGGCCTAAGACAGATCTGTCAATGAGTAGCGTTTATTGCGGTGTTGTCGTGCTAGCATTCGCAGCGTTTGGCTTGGTAAAGAAGTCCGGCTGGCGATACTGGCTGGTACTGATAGGGCTGTTCTTTTTGTGTTGTGCTTTTGGAGATCGACTTCCAGTGAGGGGCTGGTTATACGATTACTTCCCGCCAACCCGCTATTTCCGAAACCCTTCGTTATTCCGCTTTTATGTCATTCTCATCATCACCGTCCTTGCTGGGTTAGGAACTCGTGATCTTCAGTTGGCACAGGTCCTTAGAAAGAGAGCGATCCTGCCTTGGGCCATTTGGCTGGCTTTGGGGGCCGTCGCTTGTTTCTCCTTTTGGCTGGTTGTGCTGCCCGTACATACATTTCCGCAAGGAAAAAGCTTGGCGCTAATCCATCTGATGTTGATGTGGTTTGGTATTCCCGCCCTCGCTCTGTTGGCACAAAAGACCGCGGCCTCGCCGCGCTTGCTATCCGGTATACTGCTTGCGGCTGCGGCGGGAGATTCCCTGACGACGCTTTACATTGCTCGACCCACCCTGTACACCGATGCAAACCGTTCTTGGTGGATGACGGTGGACACCAGACATGTGCAGAGTCTAGACCTCACCTCGAACGGCTTGCTTCGTCAACTGGATCCGCCGCCCGAATTGGCTACATTTCAGAATAATCGGAACTCCGTGTTGAAGATACCCACGCTGCAGGGTTACCTCACTATGAGCAATCGATATCATGCACAGATGGCTGTAGACCCGACGTTGAGTTACATGGCGTTGGGGAAAAGCCGATTCTGGTTCTCGGCCCAGGCCATAGAGACATTACCGGATGTAGCAAGCTTTACCCTGTTTGGAGAAGACGTACGCAAAAACGGCCGACCAGTCATTTTCTTGCATTCTCCCCAACAGATGAGAGAGTTGTCCCATTACGAACAAGCACCACCTCTGACCGTTTTGGACCAGAGCCAGAGTGGGAGAGCGGCGGCTGCAGCTTCAGCAGTCACTGTTTCCGAATTGTCGTACCGGCCAAACTGGTTATCTTTCAAGTACCGGGCGCCCTCGGCAGGGTGGCTTCTCGTGACTGATCGATGGGCACCTGACTGGGAACTAACAGTAAATGGTCGTCCAAGAAAGCTGTATGGAGCGGATTTCGTATTTCGTGCCGTACCTGTAGAGAGCGGAACGAATGACATTCTATTCCGCTATAGGCCACACCTCTTTTTCTGGTTCCTGGGAATCAGTTGGGGCACTCTATTACTTCTGAGCAGTGCAGAGCTATGGAGGAGGTATTCGAAAATGACGCGGAATACTGAAGCGTATGCCAAGGTCATCGGATAATGAATTCCACAACCTGGGCTTCCGGGGATCTTTGCTCCCTTGGACCGGTTGCATTTACAGAGTGGCCAAGATGCTGAGCGGTTTAGCACTACAAATATGAACTTTTATTCTGCCGCATCATGTTGGATTCCGGATCTGATTGTTGAATCAGGGTGGATTGATCATGCACCATTTGCATTTTGGATTACCGAAGCGCTACAGCCCAGAACCTTCGTTGAGCTAGGAACCCATCGTGGGTATTCGTACTTTGTCTTCAACCAAGCAATTAAACAGCTTGGCGTGAAAACGCGCAGCTTCGCCATCGACACCTGGGCCGGGGACGAGCACGCGGGCTTTTTCGGAGATGAGGTCTTTCAACAAGTGGAGGCTCACAACAACGAGCATTACGGGGATTTCTCAGAACTAATCAGATCCACATTTGACGACGCAGTTTCCCGGTTCACGGATGGCTCACTTGACCTTCTTCATATAGATGGCCGGCACTTCTATGAAGATATAAAACACGATTTTGAAACCTGGAAAGGCAAGCTCTCGACGCGTGGAGTAGTTCTCATCCACGATACCAATGTTCGCGTCAGAGACTTCGGGGTTTATCGAATGTGGGAAGAGTTAAGTGCTCAATATCCAAGCTTTGAATTTTTGCATGGCCACGGGTTGGGCGTGCTTGCACTTGGGGAAGAAGTTCCGGAGGTGATCCGGCAATTGTGTGACGTATCCAAGGATGCAGCACGTACCCTAACTATTCGAGCCCTCTACAGCCGCTTAGGAAAAGCCATTCCCAAAGTGGCTATACAACGGCCGATCGAGCAGATGCATACCGGTGATCAGGAACTGCAGAAACTGAATCAAGAAGTACAGGAGCTCAAACAGGATATCCAATCCCGTGACGATCAGATCGCAAAGCTAAAAGAAGAGGAATTTACCAAGCAGAACTTGAATCAAGAAGTACAGAAGCTCAAACAGGATATCCAATCCCGTGACGATCAGATCGCAAAGCTAA